>JACRBO010000535.1 GCA_016219235.1 Chloroflexota bacterium | reverse complement strand
TTCGCGCAGGTGCGCCGATTCTATGCAGAAAAGCACGCGCAGAAAACATTCATAGCCGGTGTAACACCCGTGCCCGTGTCTGGCCGCGTCTTTGACGCCGAAGATTTAACCTCGCTAGTCGATGCTGCGCTGGATTTCTGGCTGACGGCCGGACGCTTTGCCCGGGAGTTTGAGCAGAGTTTTGCACGAACAGTGGGCGTGCGGCACGCTGTGCTGGTGAACTCTGGCTCGTCGGCCAACCTGCTGGCGCTGGCCGCGTTGACTTCGCCCAGTCTGGGTGAACGGCAGTTGAAGCCTGGCGATGAGATTATTACAACTGCTACGAGCTTTCCAACCACGGTAAATCCCATCCTGCAACACAACCTGATACCGGTATTTCTGGATGTGGAACCGCTAGAATACGGTACGGGCAATCTTGACACCCGGCATCTTGAAGCCGCGCTGTCGCCGCGCACACGCGGAATTATGGTCGCGCACACATTGGGCAACCCGTTTAACCTGGCGGACGTGATGGCCTTTGCGCGACAATATAATCTATTCGTGATCGAAGACGCCTGCGATGCGCTGGGCGCGCAGTATGCCGGTCAAAACGTGGGCACTTTTGGCGATCTGGCAACGGCCAGTTTTTATCCTGCGCACCACATCACAATGGGCGAAGGCGGTGGCGTGCTGACCAATCGCCCCGGCCTCAAAAAGACGCTGGAGTCGTTTCGCGACTGGGGGCGCGACTGCTGGTGCGAGCCGGGCGAAGCCAACACCTGCGGCACACGCTTTGACTGGCAGTTGGGCGAATTGCCGCACGGCTACGATCACAAGTATATCTACTCGCACATCGGCTACAACCTCAAAGCCACCGATCTGCAAGCCGCCATTGGCGTGGCGCAGCTGCAAAAACTGCCGCAGTTCATCGAGATTCGCCGCCGTAATTTCCAGTGGCTGTATGATGAACTCAAGCGTTGGGAGGATTTTCTGATCCTGCCGCAAGCGACACCCAACTCAACGCCCAGTTGGTTTGGCTTCTTGCTGGCCGTGCGTGAAAGCGCGCCCTTCACACGGCAGCAGCTCATTCAATTTCTGGAAGAAAGCAAGATCGCGACGCGGCTGTTGTTCGGCGGCAACCTGCTGCGGCAGCCCGCATACCTGAACGTCCCCCGGCGCGTGCCGGGGCCGTTGACGCAGGCCGATCGGGTGATGAACAACTCATTCTGGATTGGCGTGTATCCCGGTATTACGGCCGAAATGGTCGCGTATGTACTCGACATCTTTGCACGCTGGATGGAGCAGTGGACATGATCGATGGCGTGATGCTGATTCCCTTAAAGCAAATTCCCGACGAGCGCGGCAAGATCATGCACATGCTGCGCTGCGACGATCCGCATTTTGAGCAGTTTGGCGAGATCTATTTTTCGACAGTCTATCCCAATGTGATCAAGGGCTGGCATCTGCACACAGAGATGACCTTGAATTACGCTGTGATTGTCGGTACCATCAAGCTGGTGTTGTACGACGATCGGCTGGATTCGCCCACGCGCGGCGAGATCATGGAACTCTACTCCGGTGAGGACAATTATCAACTGATTAAAATTCCGCCTATGGTCTGGAACGGCTTCAAAGGCGTCGGGGTCACACCGGCCATTGTTGCCAACTGCGCTACCATTCCTCATCGGCCGGATGAGATTCTGCGCAAAGACCCATTTTCAGCCGATATTCCCTATGACTGGAGTCTGAAGCACCGATGAAAGCGTTGGTCATTGGCGCTTCGGGCCAGGTAGGCGGCGCGCTGGTGCAGGTCTTGGCCGAGCGGGGGCACACAGCGATCGGTACCTATCGCCAGCATGCGCGCCCCGACTTGATTGCCCTGGATACGGCTGATTCAAGCGCCGTTGAACAGCTGCTCGCGCGGTTACAACCCGATTGGATCTTCTATCCCGCCGGCCTGTCGTGGGTCGATCTGTGTGAGCGCGAGTCCGAGCGGTGCTTCGCTGAAAATGTGTACTGGCCGGTAGCCGTGGCGACGCTAGCCGCACAGCATGGCACAGGGTTTGTCTATTTCTCCAGCGAGTATGTTTTCGACGGCGAGGCTGGTCCTTACGACGAACAGGCCGCGCCGCGCCCCCTAAGCGTCTATGGGCGCAGCAAACTCGCGGCCGAGCACGAACTGGTCAACGTCAATTCATCCGTCACCCTCGTGCGCACAACTGTCGTGTATGGGCCGGAATTCCAGCAAAAAAACTTTGTCTACCAGTTGATCGCCAAGACGCGTCGTGGTGAACCGCTGCTCGTACCGAACGATCAAATCTCAACGCCAACCTATAATCTCGATCTGGCCGCGGCCAGCATCGAGTGCGCGGAGCGGCGCGTCACCGGCGCGATCAATCTGGTCGGGCCAGACCGGCTCGATCGGTACGACTTTGCCCGAGCAGCCTGCCGTGTATTTGGCCTGGATGAACAGCTGATCGTGCCGCGCTCAACAGCCGACCTCAATCAATTAGCGCCACGCCCGCTCAACGCCGGTCTCATCAACGCGCACGCCCAGAATACTTTGTGCGCGCGGCTGCGCGGCGTGGATGACGGGCTGCACGCGATGCAGACCGCCCTTGCGCCCGTGGCATTCCCCGATTAGCCGTGAAAATCTGTTACTTTGGCACGTATCGCGCCGAATATTCGCGCAACCAAATCATGCTGGAGGGCCTGCGCCGAGTGGGCGTCGAGGTGGTCGAGTGCCATGTGCCGTTGTGGACCAGCATCGAAGATCGCGTGCAGGCGGCCAGCGGTGGTTGGCTGCGACTAGGCTTCATCCAGCGCGTCCTCAAGACCTATCTCACCCTGTTAAAACGCTATCGCACGATTGGCGACTACGACGTGCTGATCGTCGGCTATCCCGGCCAATTTGATGTCTATCTGGCGTGGGTGTTGGCCTGGCTACGCCGCAAGCCATTGGTCTGGGATGTGTTCATGTCGATCTATCTGATCGCGCTGGAACGCAACCTCGATCGGCGCAGCGGCCTCACCATCAAGGCGCTTCGCTTGATCGAACGCTGGGCCTGCCGCCTGCCGGATCGGTTGATCCTGGACACGGCGGAATACGTCACGTGGTTTCAACGCATGCACGGTGTCCAACCCGATCGATTCCGCCTGGTCCCCACAGGCGCCGATGATCGCGTGTACCGTGAGGTCGCCGCGGATCGATCGGATGCACGTTTTACCGCCATTTACTATGGCACATTCATTCGCAATCACGGCGTGCCCGTCATCATCGAAGCGGCACATGAATTTGCCCGGGACACATCCATCCACTTTGTGCTGATCGGCGACGGTCCTGAAAAGGCTGCGGCCGTGCAACTGGCGCAGCAGTATCAATTGACCAATGTGACCTTTGTGGATTGGGTCGCGCGCGAGGCGCTGCCCAGGCTAGTGGCAAACGCCGATGTGTGTCTGGGTGTCTTCGGCACCACGCCGCAATCGCTGATGACGGTGCAGAACAAGATCTATGAGGCGCTGGCGATGCGCCGGCCGTTGATTACGGGCGATGCGCCGACGGTTCGCGCGGCGCTGACCCACGGCGAACACGTCTATCTGTGCAAACGCGACAATCCGCACGCGCTGGCAGAAGCGCTGCGCGTCTTGCAGCGCGCCCCCGCTTTGCGCGAACAACTGGCGGCGCAGGGTCAGACGCGCTTCAATACAGCATTTACGACCCAGAAATTGGGTGAGATGATGCGAATACATCTTTGCGCGCTCATGACTGAGCGGGAGAGCAGACAGCTATGATACGACGTTGGTGGGCTGACCGACGCTCACTTGGACCGTGGGTTGTTACACAGCGAGCGAACGGTGTGCTTGGGGCGATACTCCTGGTGGCGCTCGTCCTGCGGCTGTGGGGCCTCGACTTTGGCCTGCCCTACACACTGCAAGTGGACGAGGGCGCGCTGGTCATGCCTGCGCTCAAGATCTTACAGACCGGCGACTTTAACCCGCATCGCTTCGATTACGGATCTTTGCACATTTACTTGCTGTCGCTAGTGTACGCCGGCTATTTTCTGTTCGGTGCCCGGCTGGGCATTTTCCAGACGATTCAGGATATTCCGGTCATTGACGATTATCACACGATCGCGGCATATCCCTATCCCAGTGTGTTCCTGGTTGGACGCGCGGTTTCGGCGCTGTTAGGTGTAGCTACCGTTTATGGGTTGTATCGCCTCTGCACGCGGGTGTTCAATCAGCGCGTAGGTTTGGTGGCGGCCGGACTGTTGGCGGTGCTACCAGCAGCAGTCCGCCAGTCGCACTTCATCGTCAGCGATACTTCGATGAATCTATTGTTGCTGGTAGCGGTAGAGATGCTCGTAGTTGCGTATCGCTCGGCCAGCAGTTGGCCGCTGGTCGCAGCGGGCCTGCTCACAGGCCTGGCTGCTTCTGCCAAACAAACTGCCATCCAGTTAAGTGTCGCATTGGTCGGGCTGGCGGTCGTGCGGCCAGCTGCATCAAATCGACGCGCGTTGGGCATCATTAGCGGCCTGACAGGCGTGGTAATCGGCTTTCTGTTAGGCACGCCGTTCGCCGTCTTCGATCTGCCGACGTTTCTCAACTGGCAGGCATATGATCTGCGCTTATATGCCAGACCCGGCGCTGTCGTGTACGAAGGCCCCAGCTGGTGGTGGCACTTGCGTTACTTGATGACGAGCGAAAACAGCGTGCTATTGATCCTGGCACTGATTGGAGCGATCATCGCCGTGCGGCGTTTGCGCTGGCCGGGTCTGCTGCTGATGGCGTTTCCCGTAGCCCATTGGATCAGTATGAGCCTGCAAGGCACACGCTATGATCGGACCTGGTTGCCGATCACGTCCTTTATGTGTATGTTCGCGGCGGTTGGTATTGTGGCCGCTGCCAATTGGCTAAGTGCCCATCAACTGAAGTTGCGGGAACGTCCCCGATTGGTCGCGGTAGCGATCACGCTGATGGTGGTGCTGCCTCTGACTCTCGGATCAGCATTGATCGATATTCAATTCAGCGAAAAAGAAGTTCGTATTCGGACGCTGGAATGGATCGAGCAGAATTTGCCCAAGGGCTCGCATTTGGCGCTTGAAATATCCAAGCCACCTTTGTCAGCCGACGACTGGCAGATTACGACGACCGTCTATTTGCCTCAACATGATCTGGACTGGTATCGGGCGCAAGGCGTTGAGTATCTTGTCGTCAGCGCGGCCGGGGCGTGGAACCCCAATCGCTCAGTGACCGACGAACAATGGTATCAGTACCTGCGCGCGACGTGCGAACCGCTGGCAGTAATTACGGGGCCGGGACTGGGGCTACCCAATCGGTATTTTTGGATCTATGAACTGAAGTCATGCCCGGCTTGAGTGGTCCTGGCTTGCGTGCAGTTAACGGGTCAATGTGCCAGCAGCACTGTGCTACAATTATTGGCCGGTCGCCGGTAGTTCATGCAAACTGCGATCGGGGGAGACACTTTAATTGAGCGAAGCATCAACTCGCGTTTTAATCATCGGCCTGGATGCCGCCACATTTGATCTCATCGAGCCGTGGGCGGCGCAAGGCTATCTGCCGAACATGGCAAAGTTGATGGCCGAAGGCGCACGCGGCCGGCTGGCTTCGACGATCCAACCGACAACTGCCCCGGCCTGGGTCACGTTCATGACGGGCATGAATCAGGGCAAGCACGGGCTGTATGACTTCGTGCGCCGCAAGCCGGGCAAATACAGCCTGGACGTGACGAATAGTTCGCACATTGCCGCGCCGCTGATGTTTGAGACGCTCAGCCGCCTGGGCCGCCGCGTGATCTCGATCAACGTACCGTACTCGTATCCGCCGCGCCCCGTCAACGGCATCATGATCGGCGGGCCGTTTGCGCCCGCCGTGACCCGTGAACTGGTCTATCCGCCCGAGATGTTTGACACACTCCGCGAAATCGCCCCCGACTATTTTGTGATCCCGGATTACGACGCGAATGTCGCCGATCCGATGAGCGACTACGCCGCCAAACTCCGGCGCGAAGTCGAGTTACGCGAGCAAGTCAGCCTGGCGCTGATCGAACGTGAAGCCTGGGATGTGTTCGCCGTCGTCATCATGGCGACCGATGAAGTGCAGCACACGTTCTGGCAATGCATGGAGTCCGACGACAACAGCCCGTTGGCCAAATATCGCAACGTCATTCGCGACATCTATCAGCGGTGCGATGCGGCCATCGGCAATCTGATCGAAGCGGCGCGCAAAAACGGGCAGCCGACGGACGTGATCATCCTATCAGATCACGGGGCGGGCCGCTTTGACTGGATGATCAATCTGAACCGGTGGCTGGCCGATCAAGGTTTGCTGCGATTTCAAACTACGCAGGTTAGTACGCTCAAGCGGCTGCGGGCAGGCGTAATGCAGAAAGCCGCGCGGGCTTACCGATATTACGTCCCGGCGCGCCTGCGAATGGCGCTGCGCAATCGGCTGGGCAGCAAACGTTTTAGCCAGGTTCAGGAAGAGTTTCAATCGGCGCTGATCACGTCCACCGTTGATTGGGCGCAGACGCAGGCGTATTCGTTGGGCGCAGGGGGCAATATCTATGTGAACCTGCAAGGTCGTGAACAGGCCGGCCCGGTCTCGCCCGCCGAGTATGAGACGGTGCGTCAGCGCATCATCGACGGATTGGCGACGCTGTGCGATCCCGACACGGGCGCCCCCATGGTGAAGAAAGCCTTTCGACGCGAGGAACTGTATCACGGGCCACAACTCGATAATGCCCCAGACGTGATTATCCAGTGGACCCATTACGGCTACTGGGGGCGCGGTTACTACGGCAGCCAGCAGCCAGTGTTTGAACGCCAGCGGCAGTTCGACTTTAGCGCGCAACCGTTGACGGGTTCGCACCGGCCGGAGGGAATTTTGTTGGCACACGGTCCGCACATTCAACCGGGCGCGCAAGTTGTTGGAGCAAGGTTAATGGATCTCGCGCCCACCATTTTTCAATTGCTGGGCCACACGCCACCCGCCGAGATGGATGGCCGGGTGTTAAGCGAAGCGCTGATCGGCGTGGCCACCGACACGGCCGCTTCGACCAACCTGTCACCAGCCCCCGAGCCGTTTGATTACACGCAAGAAGAAGCCGATATTATCTCGGAACATCTGCGGGCTTTAGGATATTTGTAAGGTGTCACCGGTTGTTGCCCCACCCCGAGTGGACGTGGTTGTCTTAGCGTACAATCATCTGGCAGATACGCTGGAATGCCTCGCGTCGCTGAGCCATTTGACGTACCCCAACTATCGTGTGCTGGTCGTCGACAACGGTTCCAGCGATGGCACCGCTGAGACGATTCGAGCGCAGTACCCTCACGTGCAAGTGCTGCGGCTTAACCGCAACATTGGTTTTCAAGGTGGCGCTAACTTCGGCGTGCAATCTTCACTTGATGCAGGCACCGATTACGTTTTTCTCCTGAGCAACGACACGACAGTACAGCCAGATATTCTGCATGAGTTGATGAAATGTGCTGAACCTGTCGACGTGGGCTTATTAGCCCCCAAGATTTATTACTTCAGCGATCCCCACCGCATCTGGTCAGTAGGCGGCGATCGGCATCCGCTAACGCTGGAGATGACGCGCAAAGGCGACAATCAGCTCGATCGGGGCCAGTGGGATCAAGTTCAGGCACGTGATTTTCTGGTGGGCTGCGCGTTGCTAATCAAACGATCGTTGGTAGAAACGATCGGCCCGTTTGACACCGGCTTTCATCCCGCCTATTACGAAGATGTTGACTTGTGCATGCGGGCACGGCAGGCTGGCTTCCGATTGCTGCTCGTGCCCGGTGCGCAGATGTGGCACAAAGTGGCGCGCAGTCATGGCGGCCAGGGTTCGCCGCAGGAACGTTATCTGATGGCGCGCAACAGCGTGCGTTATTTTCGCAAATATGTGCGCAGCGTGCGCTGGTTCATCGTTGCGCCCTATCGGCTGGGCAGCGCGTTGAAGACCACACTGCGTCTCATGCGCGCGCGCCGCTTCGATTCGATCCGTGCATACTGGCGCGGCTTGCGCGACGGCTTCCGGCTGCCGACGACGACGGTGCACACTCTGCCGTGAACATATTGATGATTTGCTTCGGCATGGCGGGCAAGGGCACATACTGGCGTGCTCTGGAATTGGCTCGCGGACTGGCGGCACGCGGCGACACCGTCACGGTGATGGCGACAGCGCGCCAGCCGGGTTGGCGATTCACAACCAAGCCCGACAAGCAAGCCGGTGTAACCCTGGTTGAAACGCCCGATCTGATGCACGGGCCGTTGCGATCGGGCTGGGATCCGTACAATTCATTGGCGCGCTTGAATTGGGGCCGCCAGCAGCATTTTGATGTAGTCCATGCGTTTGAATCACGCCCGACGGCGATCATTCCAGCCCTGGCGTGGCAGCGGCGCGGGGCGAAACTGGTGCTGGACTGGTGCGACTGGTTTGGCAAGGGCGGCTCGGTGGAGGAGCGACCTAGTCCCATCATTCGCACAATTTTGCGGCCAGTTGAAACGTATTTCGAAGATCACTTTCGGGTTCGCGCCACAGGCACGACCGTCATCAACTCGGTGCTGCGCCAGCGCGCGATCGAACTGGGTGTCCCCGCATCGACGATCATGCATTTGCCCAACGGCAGTGACGTCGACGTGCTAAAGCCTGTACCACAAGCTGAAGCGCGCCGTCAACTGGGCTGGCCGCTGGATGTGCCCATCATCGGCTATATCGGCGCGATTTTTCAGCGCGATGCGCAGCTGATGGCGCAAGCCTTTGATCAGATCCAACGGCAGGTGCCGCCCACCCGATTGATGTTAGCGGGCTACTTCAATATTGATATTGAGCGGCTGATCGCTGCGCCCGAGGCGGTGATCCGCACTGGCCAGATTGACTATGCTCAAGTCAGCACGTACTTATCGGCGTGTGATGTGTGCTGGCTGCCCATGCGGGACAGCGGCGCGAATCGCGGCCGGTTTCCGTTAAAGTTGAATGATTATATGGCCGTCGGCAAAGCCGTCGTGGCAACGGCTGTAGGGGATGTAACGGCTTTGATTCAACGCGGCCAATTTGGCGTAACCTGCCGTGATGAACCGACAGACCTGGCCGAAACCGTGATCGCGTTATTGCGCGATCGAGAGCGGCGCGAAGTTATGGGACAGCGCGGCTGCGAACTGGCCAAGCGCGAGTTCCGGTGGGCGCAGATCGCCGATCGGTTGGCGGGCCATTACGCGCAGGTCATGCAATCGGCCTGAAATTACGGGCGGACAAACATCGTCATCAGGAGTTTATGAATTATGAGTAAACCTCAGCGCAAGTTATCGCGGCAACAGCAACTGGCCCGGCGTGGCCATCGATTGCCGTGGATCGTGCCCATGTGGCTGCGCCGCCGGGTCGAGATGGACAATACGGCACTGCTTGATTTTGTGGGACGGGTGGCGGCCACCGTACCCGCAGGCGCGCTCGTGCTGGATGCGGGCGCAGGCGAAGGGCGCTACCAGCCGGAGTTTGCGCACACACGCTTCATCGGCGTCGATTTAGCGGTCGGTGAATCTGAATGGGACTATCATGGTTTGGATGCCATCTGCACGCTGATCGATCTACCTTTTGAAGCAAATACGTTTGATGCCGTGCTGTTGACGCAAGTGCTGGAGCACGTGACTGAACCGCAGCGCGTCATCAACGAGATTTGCCGCGTGCTGAAGCCGGGCGGGCGTCTGTTTTTGACCGTGCCGCAAAGCTGGCACCAACATCAGAAGCCACACGACTTCTTCCGCTATACCTCGTTTGGGCTCAAGTACCTGTTTGAACATGCCGGACTGAGACCGCAATCGATTGCGCCGATGGGTGGCTATTTCTGGGTGCTGGCGTTTCAGTTCCACATGCTCAACTACTGGCTGTTTCCGCGTGGCATGCGCTGGCGCAAGTTGACCCTGCCGCTGCGCGCTCTGAACGCGGTGGTCTTCCAGTTGTTCCTACCCTTCATCCTGTATTACCTCGACCGCCTAGACCGGCAAAAGGATGAGACGTTTGGTCACGCGTGCATCGCCGTCAAGCCCTGACCCGCGGCCATGACCACGTATCTAAGGCTGTTGCGTGACGCGTTGTTGGCGCTGGTGTTTCATGTCGCGCCGCGCTTCGCCAACGTCATCATCTTTGTGGTCGTGGGACGGCTGGCCGGCCCTGATCAGGCGGGGGTCTTTTCGCTGGCGACCACCTATCTGCTCATTGCGACCACCCTCATGCGCGGCCTGGACGATCTGCTGATCCGCCAGGTCGCGCGCGAACCCGATCGGTCTGCCCACTACTTTGGCAACTTTTTGGTGCTGCGGCTGGGGCTGTCGACGCTGGCTTATGCTGTGTTGATAGCACTGACAAATAGCGTGCCGAGCTATTCGGCATCTACCGCCGCCACAATCACCGTTCTCGCTTTCAGCGTTATCCCCGATAGTCTGACGCACGTGGCACAGGCCATCCTGTTGGGGCATCGCCGGTTTGGGCCGTCAGCGGTGGTGCTAGGCGGAGCAAGTCTGTTCAAGTTGATCATAGGGATTGGCTTGCTGGCACGCGGTGGCAGCCTGGTGGAAATTGCCTGGATCTGGCTGGGCGGCAGTGGCCTAAGTATGATCGTGATGCTTACCATCGCCATCCGGCAAGTGGGGGGCATGCGCCGAACCGACTGGCTGAACTTTAGCCTGCTGAAGGCTCAACGGCAAGCGGCCTTCGTATTCGGGGCGGCCACCGTCCTCACCGCGCTTGACAGCCAGACTGACACGCTGTTGCTGAGTGTCTTTCATGGTGAGCGCGAGGTGGGTTGGTATGGCGCGGCGACGACCATCACGGCGGGACTCTTAATGATGTCGCAGGCCTATCGGTTTGCGGTGTACCCACTGATGGCCCGTTATGCGCAGTCAACATCCGATAAACTCGCTGTCCTATTTCAAAAATCGGTGCATTACATGGGAGTGGTGGCAATGCCGTTGGTGACCGGGATCATCGTCTTTGCGCCGCAATTAATCGATTTGATCTTTGGTCCGGCGTTTCTGCCGACAGTTCGCGTCTTACAGATATTGGTCATTTCGCTATTGTTCTTCTTTATGAGCGAGCCATGTAATCGGTTGATGTTAGTGAAGGATCGACAACGGGTTCTAGTCAGTTTTTTGGCGGTTAGCGCTTTAACCAACATTGCACTCAACCTTTTGCTTATTCCGACGTGGGGGGCAGGTGGGGCGGCGGTTGCTCGGACTTGTTCTTCAATGCTCTTCTTTTTCTTAAATCAAGGCTACATAATGCTGAAAGTCATCAAAGTACACTACATGCATCGGATGATAAGCCCATTATTGTCAAGCGCGATAATGGCGATTGTTTCCTTATGCATTATAAGAAATTCAGTAGTCCTTGCAGCGATCACGTCCAGCGTAATATACGTCTTCTCTTTATGGTTAACAAAAGGGATTATGCCTGACGATGTTCAGAGACTTCGGAATGCGATATTGAATCGGCCTTCAAAAAACCCACATATTTAGAGACATAACCATAGAAAATCGGGAGACTGAACCCATAAAATGGCTAATCACCCACACGGATTATTGCTTCTACCCTCATTTTGAGATAATGTTTATTCTGAAAAGTAGGACTGAACAGTTACATAAATAAATTAAGGAGATATCACATGAAGAAGAGACTGTTTTCGGCTATTGTGGCAGTAGTGATGATCGCGACAGTCGTTAGCGTCGCGGTTGCGCAGACCGGCATCCCGGGTACCGGTTGGTGGACAGGTGAGCAGGTTCAGAATGTTGGCCCTGCTACAGCCAATATTGTTGTGACTGCTTATGACAAGAACGGCGCAGCAACGTTCAGCGCCAGCCAGAGTGTGGCCGCAGGCGCGGCCTTCACCTTCGTCCCGAGCAACTTCGCGGGCATGCCTGCCGGTTTCCAGGGCTCGGCCGTAGTCAGTTCAGATCAGCCCATTAAGGCCATCGTCGCTGTGACGAATCAGCTGGCCGGTACCTTGGGCGTTTCGGGTGGCAAGGGCGTTGCTCAATATCAAGGCACCGAATCCGTCGACACAGCGCTTTACTTCCCGCTGGCGAAGAACAACCGCTTTGGCAATTCCACCGCCTTCTACATCCAGAACGCGGGAACGGCTGCGGCTTCGGTCACCGCTGTGTTCAAGATGGACACGGGCGGCACCTACACCCACACCGTAGCGTCAGTTGATCCGAACAAGATGGTTCTCATCAATCCGGGCGATGCGGGCGTGCCTTCTACTGGTGGTGTTGGTGGCCGCGATAATATCGGTAGCCTCAAGGTTACGTCAGCCCAGCCGCTCGCTGGCACGGTGCTGGAATACATTCAGGGCCAAGCGGTTGCGACTGTACTGTTTGGTACCCGTGGGTTTACCGCTGCTGATTTTGGTGTTAAGGCCTATGCACCAGTCGTCAAGAATGCTCGTGCCAATCACTTCACTGGTGTTCAGGTGCAGAACGTCAGCGCCGCTCCCATTGACGTGACTGTCACCTATGTCGGCAGCGCTGGCACATGTGCTGGCAACACTTACACCGATTCCGCGACTGGCGTAGCGGTGGGGGCCTCGAAGACCTTCGTGCAACTGACGGGTTCTAACCTTCCAGCTAATTGCACCGCATCAGCGACCATTACCGCGACCGGTAACTTTGTTGCGATTGTCAACGAGCAGAACATGCCGTCCACATCGCTGGCTGGCATCACCTCATCTGCTATCCCTGATAGCGCCAAGACCGCCAAGATTAGCGCGCCGCTGTTCAAAGATCGCCGCTCAGGCACCAGCACGGGGTTACAGATTCAAAACGTGGGTGCTGTCGCGGCCACTAACGTCGTCGTGACTTTTGCGTGCAAGGGCGCGGCCACGTTTACCGCGATCTCGACCCCGCAGACGATCCAGGCGGGCGGCGCCAAGTTGTTCCTGCGACCTTCGGCAATGCCGGCCGGTACTTTCACGGTTGGTAATCCGTTCAGCAGCAACAACGTCAACTGTGCTGTGACCGTGAGCGCCGATCAGCCCGTCGTTGCCATCGCCAACGAATTTGCCGATACAACTGGTGCGATTGACGATACCAACTACGAAGGCTTCAATCTCGTTCCGTAGTTCTGTTGATTGAATCTCTGTAAGTCAACAGAGGCCACTCCAACCTGCGAGTGGCCTCTGTTCTTTGATAAGTCGTAACTATTCACGGGGTTGAAGGTGTCACGTACTGCAAGATCGGTTTGCCCATCAAGTGCACCAATTTGGCGAAGGCGTTTTCGCCGTGGCGTTTGGCGGTGTTCAGCACGGTCGCCAGCGCGGCATAGGCCTGTGGGC
>JACRBO010000534.1 GCA_016219235.1 Chloroflexota bacterium | reverse complement strand
ACTGGGCAACCATCACGCGCTTGGCGATAGTTATCACATCACGTCCGACGAAGTGCTGACGTGGAACCAAATCTATCTGCTGATGGCCCACGCGGCGGGCGTCGAGCCGATACTCGTACATGTGCCGTCGGACTTCATCGCGCTGTTCGATCGTGACTGGGGCGATGGCCTGTTGGGCGACAAGGCGCACAGCGTATTGTTCGACAACACCAAGATCAAGCGGCTGGCGCCGGACTACGTCGCCGCGATTCCATTCTCGCGAGGCGTGCATGAGATCGTCGCGTGGTTCGATGCTGATCCGGCGCGGCGTGTGATCGATGAGGCGTTCAATCAAACCGTTGATCGCATTCTGGCCGCGTATCAGTCGGCGTGGCCGAAATGAAAGGCGCAGCATGACAAACATTCTGCCTTATCGTTACTCACCGCCGGTTGATCGCCTGTTGACTTATGGCGATTGTCGACCGATGCGACAGTGGCCCAATTATCTGGCGCTGGGTCTGATCTCCGAGCATGTGCCTGAACTGATTCGCATGGCAACCGATGACGACTTGCATTTTGCCGACTCCGACAGTCTGGAAGTCTGGGCGCCAATCCATGCCTGGCGGGCGTTAGGCCAGCTGCGCGCCGAGGCGGCTATCAGCCCGCTCATGGGTCTGCTGGCGCGAACCGATGAGGATCTCGACGACGATTGGGCACCTGAAGAATTGCCGCACGTGTTCGGTGAGATCGGGCCGGCTGCAATTCCTAGGCTGACGGCCTTCCTGGCTGATGATCACCATACGGTCTACAGCCGGGCGGCGGCCGCCACCGGGTTGCAGCACATCGCTGAACAGCAGCCGGCGGTGCGGGATCAAGTGGTGACGATCCTCGTTCGTCAATTGGAACAGTTTGCGGATCAGGCCGATGACTTCAACGCTTTCTTGATTTCTAACCTGATCAATCTGAAAGCCACGGCGGCGCTGCCGGTTATCGAGCAGGCCTTTGCGGCCGACATGGTCGATGAGTTCATCGATGGCGACTGGGAAGATGTGCAAATCAAGTTCGGCTTGAAGACCGAGCGTGAGACGCCGCGCCCGAATTTCCTGTTGGAAAATTTTCGGCCTGAAGAGTTAGCCGCTCGAATGGCCGATGAGCTGAAGCAGCCGCGACCCTCGGATCGACGCACCGCGAAGAAGGAAAAATCAAAGCGCAAGCAAGCCAAAAAGACCCGCAAGCAGAATCGCAAAAAGTGACCGTCACTTCCACTTCGCATAACCTGACCAAAGCCGATCAGTATCGTGAAGCGTTGAAGACTTGCGCCGATTGGGACGCCTACCTGCTGCAAGAGTCGGGCTTGCCCGGCCCGCGCGGCAATCTGGAATTGGCCCACGTGGTGGCCGATGTCGCCACGGCCGCGCAGATCGATCACTGGCTGACGTTCAATGCAAGCCGCGCACCGGTGAATTCACCCGGGGAATTTCTGGCCTTTTGCGGCGTCGAGGGCTTAGGGCGGTTGATCGTCGAAGGGCAGATCGAGCGTTGGTCGCAGCTGCGCCGCTGCGTATCCGATCCGCGCTGGCGGATGCGCGAGGGCGTGGCGATGGCGCTGCAACGCATCGGCGACGCAGACATGGATAATTTGTTGTCGCACCTGGAGCCGTGGCTGTCGGGCAACTGGCTGGAACAGCGCGCGGTGGCGGCGGCGCTGGCCGAACCGAAGTTGCTGCGCGATCCGGCGCAGATCGATCGGGCGTTGAGTTATCTCGATCGGATCACGGCCGCAATCGCCGCCGCCACCGATCGGCGGGCTGAGGACTATAAAGTTTTGCGACAGGGTTTGGGCTATTGTTGGAGCGTGATCGTCGTCGCGCGGCCTTCATCGGGCAGGCGGCTGATGGAACGCTGGTTGAAGAGCGACGATCAAGATGTGCAGTGGGTGATGCGCGAGAACCTGAAGAAGAAGCGTTTGCAGGTGATGGATGCGGCGTGGGTCCAGAAGTGGCAGGCGAGGTTGAGCCGGTAGTCGCACGCACGCCGGCGGCCCGCCACGAAGGAACGCAAGGAGCACGAAAGAAAACCGTCGCTATCACGCAAAAAGGAAAAGCTCGTGAGTCATCAAAAAGCATTAAGGCAATTGATTGGGCTGGTGATAGGCACTGTACTGGCAGTTGGGTGCATTCCGAATCAGGTTGGCCCATCGTCGACGCCAGTTCTTGATTCAGTCACACGAACGCCTGCGGCTACCATGCCGCCGACGCAGTTGGCGGCATCGCGTACGCCTGCGGCAGTCACGCACGTCGATCTCGGCGAAGGCTTGTATCTTCGACAGATACGGCCGGATGTGTTTGTCGTGACGCACGCCTTCCCCTGGCCGGCCAATTCGCTCATTGTCGAAATGGCGAATTCAGACCTGGTGTTGGTTGGCACGCCCTACACGCCCGCCGCGATGACCGAGGTCCTGACGTGGATCGCCGGGCATTTTGGCAAGCGAAACATCGTCGCGATCAACACGGGCTATCATGTGGACAATCTCGGCGGGAACAGCGCCTTGATCGAACACGGCATACCGGTGTATGGCGCTGATTTGACGGCCCAATTGCTCGAAGCGCGCGGCGAACAAACCCGCCAGGTGCTGCTGGGCATGTTGACGGGGGCCGCCAACGAACGCTATTACAAAGCTCAGGCGGAAATCCCTTATGTGGCTCCGACGAAACTGTTTCCCATCGCCCAGGGGTTGAGCCTCCCCTTCGGGGATGAGCAAGTGGAAGTCTACTATCCAGGTCCATCACAGGCTCCAGACAAAGTCGTCGTCTATTTTCCGGGCCAGAAAGTTTTGTTTGGCGGATGTATGATCCTGGGCGGCGATCAGATTGGGAACACATCTGACGCCGATCTTGAGAGTTGGCCTGACGCGGTGCGCGCCCTGAAACGCTTTGATGTGGAAGTCGTCGTGCCGGGCCATGGGGATCGATTGGATGCCGGCTTGATCGAGCATACGCTGGATTTGCTGACGGCCCAGCCGTGACAGGCGAGAAATAAGTCAGCCAGGGGCGGACGACAATTCCAGCAGGAGGTCGTCCATGTTTGAATTACCCGAAGTCCTCAATCTTGCTCGACAGATGAATGAAACGTTGGTCGGCAAGACCATCCGTGTCGGGCAGCCGGGGAACAGCCCGCATAAATTTGTGTGGTACAACCGCACGCCCGCCGAATTTCAGCAGTTGACGGCGGGCAAGATCATCGGCGAGGCGCGCGTGCAGGGGCGCTGGCTGTCTATTCCGTTGCAACCCGGCTATGTGCTGCTGTTCGGCGAATGCGGCGGACGCATCCTCTATCATTCCGCCGGTTCGACGTTGCCCGCCAAGTATCACCTGCACCTCGCGTTTGAGGATGGCTCGTTCTTGACGGCATTCACTCAAATGTGGGGGGCGATGGAACTGTATGAAGCGGGCCACGAGCAAGAACGCCCCTACGTGAAGGGCATGCGGCCTACCCCGGTCGATGACGCTTTCACGTTCGACTATTTCTCCGCGCTGATTGATACGTTGATCGAAGGCGAGAAGCGCAGCATCAAGGGACTGTTGACGCAGGATCAACTCATCCCCGGATTAGGCAACGCGATTGCTCAGGACATCCTGTTCCGCGCCGGTTTACATCCCAAACACCCGATCGGTGATCTGGGCAAGGCGCAGCGCCGCAAATTCTACAACGCCATCCTCAAGACCGTGCGCGCGATCACGGCGAAGGGCGGGCGCTACGATGAATACGATCTGTTCAATCAGCCGGGCAAGTACGTGCGCTTGATGGACAGCGAAGCCGTCGATAAACCGTGTCCCGAATGCGGCACGCGCGTCCAGAAGATGCAGTATTTGGGCGGGGCGTGCTATTTCTGTTCGAGTTGCCAGGTGTGACGACAATAGCTTATGGCGACTGAAGTCGCAGCCACAAAAGCACGAAGTCGGCCTTCGCCGACTGACAATAGACCATCTTTACAGGGACACCGTGAAAGGTGTCCTTGTTTTTGCCTCGATGTCACCTCGCCCCGCGACAAATTTGCGACACTTTCCCGCTTGATCTGAGACACCTCCGAGATTCGCCCGCGACAGCCGCTTGATATGCTTGGTCCTGCAAATGACTCAGGAGGAATCATCATGCATACCACATCCATCATTCTCATCGGCGGCGACGATCGCCGTCACCAACTCAAGCGACTGCTGCGCCAGCGGCGCGACCTGCATATCAGCGGCGAGATCGGCGAAGCGCAAGCGCTGCATCTGGTCGAGCGGCTGGCCGCCGGCATCATCGTGCTGGACTGCGCCACGCCCGGCATCAATGCGCTGATGGTGCTGCCGTGGCTGAAGTCGCTGCCCATCAAATCGCGCGTGATCGCACTGGGCGTGATCGGCACGGCGACGGAGCGGCGCTTGCTGTGTGAACTCGGCGCGGCGGCTTATGCCACGCTCGAAACGCCGGAGACGATCTTCGATGTGTTGCCGTCGGTGCCGGCTGAGACGACAGCGGTGACGGGGATGATAGCGGCAGTACGAGGTTGATGAATTTTTTGGCAATTCAAACCGCCTCACCCCCCGGCCCCTCTCCTGAGAATAAAAGCGTTTCTCAGGAGAGGGGAGTGACTGCTCCCCCTCTCCCGAAATCCGCCGTTTGGTTTCGGGCGCGGGGGCTGGGGGGT
>JACRBO010000550.1 GCA_016219235.1 Chloroflexota bacterium | reverse complement strand
CACCACTTCTTTGACTTTGTGTTGCAGCTTCGCGCGTTTGATCTGCCGTCGGGCGAAGTCCAGATTGGCCGGTGTCATGTCGAGCAAGACCAGCTCGTAACCTTGCTGCGCCAGTGTCACCGTGTAGCGTCCCGGCCCGCCGCCGGCATCCAGCAGCAAGCCCTTCTTTGGGAAATGCTTCTTCAGAAAACGTAGCGTGGTCTCAAACTCCAGGCGGTGATACGCATCTTTGATCAGCCGCCGCCATTCTTTGCGAACGTAGCCGGTGTAATAATTCTTGACGAGTGCTTCAGTCATGTGGGTTGCCTTCTCCTTGCATTGGGTGTGTTGTCTTGTCGGCAATGAAGTCTGTTCCCGGTTGTCGCAATGGTATAATGGCTTAAGACACTCGAGCGGACCAGACCAATGGATTATCACTTTGAATGGGCGGCGCGCAAAGCTGCAACGAACGAACGCAAGCATCGTGTCGGTTTTGATGAAGCGCGTACCGTGTTCTACGATCCACTGGCCCGCATCTTTGATGATGTAGACCATTCCAGTATGGAGCGCCGCGAGATAATCATCGGGCACTCGACCCTGAACCGACTGTTGATCGTAAGTTTCACGGAGCGACAAAAGGCCATTCGTCTGATTAGCGCCCGGCTAGCCACTAAACGCGAGCATCACGACTATGAAGAAAACATCTCCCGCTAAAGCCGTCAAAGACCTGCGCATTGAATACCAGTTTGATTACGGGCGGTCGAGGCCCAATCGCTTTGCCGGAAAAATCGCTCAGGCCCCGCTGGTCGTCACGCTCGATCCCGATGTGGCCGAGGTCTTTGCCTCATCGGAAGCGGTCAATCATGCCCTGCGCGCCCTGATCAGCGCCATGCCGCCGAAGACCCGGCGTAAGTCTTCCTCCCGGCAACCAACGGCGTAATCAAGAGCTTCTCCCGGACGCCAGCTGTATTGCCTCATCCACCGACATTGTTTGGCCCATTACCCACGCGGCCTCAAACGCCGCGCCCGCCTGGTCGCGTACCTGCGCGATGTTATCGTCGATCTCTGTGCGGCTGGACGGCTGAATAACCATGCCGATTTCGACGCGCAGGCGTTCGCTCGCGGCGATCAACTTTGCGGCGGTGAGTGCGTCGTTCAGATAGAAATGCGCCATTGCGATAGCGCCCAGCGTGTTGACGATCTCCGGGCGATTGCCCAGGCGCTGGCGGATGCTCAGACTCTCGCGGAAGAGCGGCAGCGCCGCCGCATAATCGTCCTGCATCATGCGCACTTCGGCCAGGCCGTGCAGCGCGTGTGACAGCGGCTTGTCCGAGTTTGTAGCGCGGGCGAGGTCGGCGCTCTCGCGATACAGTTCCTCCGCGCGCGGATAGTCGCCCAGCCGCCGGTTAGCAATCGCCAGATTATTGAGCGCCGGCATCAATGCCACGCGATCGCCAATCTTGCGCCGCACAGCCAACGACTGCTCAAACATCTCACGGGCCCGCGCGTAATCGCCCTGACTGCCCGCTAGAATCGCCAGATTCTCCAGCGAACAGCACACTCCCGCTCCGTCGTTACGCTCTTCCTGAATGGCCTGTGCCCGGGTGTGCAGCGCATGTGCGGCGGCATAGTCGCCTTGCATCTGTGCCAGCCGCCCGGCGCAGTTCAGCGCGCGCGACCGGGCCTGCGTGGGTGTGTCGTCGGCCTGTGCCAGCGCGGCTTCCAGCCAGCGGCGGCCCTCGCTGAGATAACCGCGCACGTGCCACAGGTGATACAGCGCCTCGGTCAGCGTCAACGCGAACTCCGCGCGCGATCGATCTTCGATCGACCACGCCAGCGCCGCGCGGAAATTATTGTGGTCCGTCTCCAGCCGATTGAGCCACTGCGCCTGATCACCCCCGCTGACGAGCGGCGACCGCGCCGCCAGAGCCAGGCGCAAATAGTACTCGGCGTGCGCGCGCCGCGCGGCTTCGAGTTGACCGGCGGCGCGCAGTTTCTCGCGCGCGAAGGCATGGATCATCTCCAGCATCGAGTAGCGGGGCGAACCGTCTGCGGTCACCTCGTAGCGGAGCAAACTTTTTTCGACGAGCGTCTTGAACAAACTTGACACGGTGACAGGGTGAAGAGGTGACGGGGTGATCGCGTTCACCTTGTCACCTTGCCACCTTGTCACCCCCTCCAATGTTGCCCGAATCGCTGCTTCATCCGCTCCGCCTGCAAACACACCCAGCAAATCGAACAGGCTGCGTTCCTGATCACTGAGCAGCCGGTAACTCCACTCGATCGCGCCCGTCAGCGATTGCTGGCGCGGCGACAGATCGATCGGACCGCCGGTCAACGCCGCGAGTTGATCGCGCAGTTGATCGAACAGCTTTGGAACGGGCAGCCACTTCACTTGCGCGGCCGCCATCTCGATCGCCAGCGGCAGCCCGTCGAGCCACGCGCAGATACGGGCCACGTCGGCCACATTCTCGGGCGTCAGTTGAAAATCGGCCTTCACGGCGCGCGCTCGATCTTTGAAGAGTTGCAGCGACGCGAAGCGCCCGAAGTACGACAGCGCTTTCGTGGTGGGCAGGTGTTTCACATCGGGCAGGGACAGCGCGGGCACCGGGAATTCGTGTTCGCCGTAAACGTGCAGCACTTCGCGGCTGGTGATCAGCACCTTGGCGCGCGGCGCGTGCGAGAGTAGATCCGTGACGAGCGGCGCAGCGTCGATCACCTGCTCGAAGTTGTCGAACACGATCAGCACACGCCGGTCGCGTATAAAGTGACGCAATGGATCGAGCAGGCCCACCGTCGCTGGACTCTCGCGCACACCCAGCACTTGCGCCAACGCAGAGGCGACCAGCCGCGCATCATCGATCGGGGCGAGGGGGACGAAGTAGACGCCATCGGCAAAGGCCGTACCTGTTTCAATGAACTGTTGCGCCACGGCTAGGCTCAAACGTGTTTTACCCGTGCCCGGCGGGCCGGTGAGGGTGAGCAAGCGCACGCCCGATTCGTTGAGCAAATCACAGATCGCGTTTATCTCGCGCTGCCGCCCCACGAGGTTGGTGAGCGGCGCGGGGAGATTGTGGGGCGATGCTGATCGATCGGGAGGGGAGACTACGGGCGCAGTTTGTTCGCCGAAATGACGAGTAACGAGCAATGAGTGATCGCCGCGCACGAAGCGCACGAAGTCGCCGCGTTGATCGATCGGGATGTTGAGGGCGGCTGCGAGTGATTCCGCTAATTGCACGCTGGCGCGCAAATCGCCTGCTTCCAATCGACGGATGGTGCTGGCCGAGCAATGCGCGTGTTTGGCCAGAGCCTCGCGGGTGAGATCGAGCGCTTTGCGGCGGCGCTTCAACCATGTGGCAAAAGGATCAATCTCCGTCATGGCAGCGATTATATCACGCGGGATTCTTCACTTGTGTCGGAAATAGTAGCACTTTTTGCCACTGACAGCCGCGCCCGGCTGTACTATGCTTGAAGCGGAGAAGACTGCGTTGAGATGCTGGTTACGTTTGGATCAAAACACAGTTCTGACCGAATCTAACGCTTTTTGATACAGACAGTCGCGGGTGAGTTCGTTATACTCGCATAGCCTGACTCGCATCGCCCGATGTGAGGCTTGCGGCCCAGCCAGCCGCGCGACGTTGAGCGTGAGTGTTTCTCATCAGGGTCTGAATCAACCACCGGATGTGTCTTTCGACGCATGACAACACGGCCGGTTGACCCCTACACTGCACTCATCACAGCTCTCAAAGGGAGGAAGTCATGAATCGCACTCGACGAGTGGTCTTGACGTTGGTATTGAGCGTTGGGTTGGTGCTGGCCTTGAGCACACTCACTCAACCGCGCGCGTCCGCGCAGCAACCATCCGCCGAAGACGTGT
>JACRBO010000553.1 GCA_016219235.1 Chloroflexota bacterium | reverse complement strand
CGCCAGCGGCTGCACACGCCGCTCCAGCAGCTCAGCGATCGACGAGAAGCCAACCGTTGCCCCCTGCTCGTGCAGCGCCTTGGCCACCCCCCACGCGATTGAATGATCATTGGCGACGCCGAAAATCAGTGCTTGCTTGCCGTCCAGAATTCCCATGACAAATCTCCCATCCTCAAGGATTTGGCTGCCAGACTAATGCGTACTGCGTACGGTTCAACCCATTACGCAGTACGGATTACGCAGTTGCCTCATTTCGACACAAACGGATTGTCTTTCACCCGGTAGCGCCAGGGCTTGCTCAACCACGGCTCCGGCGTGCGTCCGATGCCGACCCGCGGCCCGTGTCCGATCGATCGGGCGGGCACGGTCCGATCGGCTTCAATCCACAAGTCGCTGCGCGCATCGGTGAGATCAACCCCGTTCATGGCTCGATCGATACGCAGTGCCTGGCACACTTTGGCCGGCCCGTTGGTCAGCTGGCCGATCGGGCGTTGGCCGCGCGCTGCCTGCATCGCCGCCACGCCGTCCACCGGCTCAATCGCGCGGATCAACACCGCCGCCGGGTAATCTTCGCATTCGCTGACGACGTTCAACAGCCAGTGCAACCCGTACGTGAAGTACACGTAGGCCAGACCGGGGCGGCCATACATGACCTCTGTGCGCGCCGTGCGGCCCGCGCGCGCATGACAGGCCAGATCATTTTCACCGATGTAGGCTTCGGTCTCGACAATGACACCTGACACGCGCTGCCCGTCCAGGTTGCGAACCAATCGGCAGCCCAACAACGCCTTGGCTAGTCGGCGTGTAGGTTGGGCGTAGAAGGTTTGGCTCAGGCGCATAGTGTGAGTAACTGGTAATCGGTCAACTGGTTGATCGGTTACCAATTGCCGCTTGACTCATCGACCAATTTACCAGTTGACCAATGTACCAAGTAACTGATTGGCGCAGTTTACCTTACTCACACTCATTTGGCAACAGCCCCGCGCGAGATTATAATACGTACACCAAGGAGCAGCATGCCGCGTAAGTCTACATTATTCAGCGGGTTGGCGTCGATCTTAGCCGGTGTGCTGTTGTTCAGCCAGCCGGCTTTGCCATCAACCGCGCAAACAGCCAGCCCGCTCCAATCGCCGTCGGCCAGCCCGACACCCGCCTACACACCGCCGCCGACCTTTACGCCACAACCAACGTTCACCCCTCTTCCGCCTATGACGCCCACACCTATCCCGCCTATTGTTGCGCCCGTTAGTGCACCACTGCCGCCCATCATCGATCCGATTTTGATCGTTGGCGGCGGTCTGTTCGGCTTGATCATCATCTTGATCATATGGAGCCGGCTGCGCCGCTCGCGCCAGGCCGCAACCGCAGTCGAACGCGCCGCGCAGCCCACCGAACCCGTCAAACCGATCGCGCCGCCGCCTGCTCCCACCGCCGCGCTGGAATTCGAGGACACGGCGGGCAGCATTGTGCGCTTCCCATTAACCACGCCCTCTGTAACATTAGGCCGCTCCACAGACAACGATCTGATCGTGCCGGACGTTGTGCCGGGAGCCGACACCGTCTCGCAACACCATGCGCAGTTCCGGCGGGATCAGGACGACTACATCGTGCGCGATCTCAACTCGCAAAACGGCCTGACCGTCAATGGCCGGCATACCAATCATAACGTTTTGCAAGACAACGACCGGATCGCTTTTGGTGCGGCCGAAGCCGTCTACCACAAGCCGTCAGGAGGCGCAGCGTGAAATGCGTCAACTGCGGCACCCAAAATACCGACGATGCCAAACACTGCCGCCGCTGCGGCGCGGTGCTGCCCACTGCGACCGAAATCGCCGCACCGCTCCAGTCGTATGGGGATGATCCAGGCGGCACGCAGCCGCTGGGCGCCGAGCTCAACGACAATGGCGGGACGCGCCCCTTAAGCGATAGCGCCACAACCATGCCCATTGGCATTCCGGCAGCCGCCGGCCCGCACACGCGACCGCTGCCGCGCAGCCGCATGTTCTTTGAGCCGCTGCCCGAGCGCGCCCTGCTGGCTGAGGACCGCTACAAAATTCGCGCGCTGATCGAAGAAACGCCGATGCTCAACACCTATTCGGCGGTCAGCCGCCGCGCACTGGTCGATTGCAAACAGTGCGGCTTTGCGCGCAACAATTTTGGCGATCAGTTCTGCTTGCAGTGCGGCGCCAGCCTGACCAACCTGGAGCCGCTGTATCCCAACTACATTATCAAAGAGACGCTTGCGCCGGACGCCATCGCCGCCGAGCGCCGTCTGGCTGAAATGGAGCTGCATCACGGCGGGGCGCTGCTGCCCATCGAGACGTTCAACGAACTCGTCTTTGGCACGCGCCGGGTGTACGTGGTGCTGCCCGAGCCGTCGCCGTTCACGGCTGCCCGGCTGCCCTCAGCCCCGGAAACCACCGATGTGGTCAACTGGGGCGTGCAGCTGGCCGATGCGTTGGCCTATCTGCACAAGAATAATATCGCTTTCGGCGCGGCCGATCTCGATCACATCGCCATCGGGGGCAAGGCTGCCCGCTGGTTCAACTTCGCACTGGCGCGCGCGCAGACGCCGGGCACGCGCAATCGCAAAGTCTATACCGACGACGTGATTACGCTGGCCGCCAGCCTGTTCGTATTGTTGACAGGCAAAGTCTTCACGCCCGATGTGGTCGTCTCGCCGCCCGGACTCGATCGGACGTTCCGCAATACCTTCACCGGCAAAATCGCCACCGCCTCGCAATTCGCCGACCAACTGCGCGACGTCATCAGCGAGATTCGCCGCCCCACCAGTTACGATGTGCGCGTGGGCCGCTTAAGCGACGTGGGGCACGTGCGCCAGATCAACGAAGATAGCTTGCTGTCGATGGAGGTGGGCCGCGTCCACCGCTCGATCGGCACCCCGATCGGCTTGTACGCCGTGGCCGATGGGATGGGCGGACACTCGGCGGGCGATGTAGCCAGCGGGCTGGCGGTCGATCTCATCGCCCAACATGCCGCCGAAACCCTGCTGCCTGCCAACCTGGACGATCAGGGCCGTGATTTCGACGTGGCGGCGTGGCTGCGCGAAGTAGTATCCCTCGCCAACAAAACCGTCCACGAGCAGCGCCAGTTGGCCGGCACTAACATGGGCACCACGCTGGTCATGGCCTTCATCGTCGCCGGGCGTGCGCATCTGGCCAACGTCGGCGACAGCCGCGCTTATCTCGTCAATCAGGCCGGTCTCAAACAACTCACCGTCGATCACTCGCTGGTACAACGCCTGATCGAAACCAAACAACTCACCGTCGAGGAAGCGCGGACCCATCCGCAGCGCAACGTCATCTACAAGAACCTGGGCGATCGGGCCAACGTCGAACCGGACATCATCCAGATCGATTTGCAGCCCGGCGATCAATTGCTGCTCTGCTCCGACGGCCTATGTGGCTACGTGGAAGATGACGTGATCCTGAACATCATCCGATCGGCCCCCTCGCCCCAGGCGGCCTGCCGCCAGTTGGTCGATGCCGCCAACGCCAACGGCGGCCCCGATAACATCACGGCCATCATCGTGCAGTTGGAGACGTTGTCATGATGAGTGACGGCCGACCATTGACCGTCGACCGTCGTTCGTCACTAGCCTGCGGAGTGTGCGGCACGCTCGCCGAGATCGGCGCGCGCTACTGCATTCACTGCGGGCATCCCTTCCCCCCTGTCGGGCCGATCGGCCTGCGCTGCCCGGCGTGTCACTCGATCAACCTGCTGGGCGAACCGTTTTGCGAAGTGTGCGGCTCGCCCCTGCCCGTGACGCCTTACCTGGTCATCACGGAAACGGGCTTGCGTTTGCCGATATTCTCCGGCGAGCAAGCCTCCCTGGTCGTGGGCCGCGCCGATGCACTGACCGGCGTCTTCCCGGAGATCGATCTGTCGCCGTATGGCGCAGACGCCGCCGGATTATCGCGTCATCATGCCCGTTTGACGCGCAAAGATGATCAATACTGGCTCGAAGACCTGAACAGCGTCAACCTGACCTATCTCAACGATCAACGCCTTACACCCGATCGGCCCGTGCGCCTCAAAGACGGCGATCTGATCCGGCTGGCGCGGCTGCTGGTGACGTTTCGGGCGGGATAAAATCCTAGCCCTGACAGTAAGGAAACAAGATGCGGAAAACTATACCGAGCGCAGATGAAGCATACTTAAGAATCTTGATGGAGCCGCTTACTATCTGCAAGCAATACCAGCCCAAATTCGGGCACGGTGCGGGCTTGACGCTCGCCGAGTATCAAGCGCTGTATCAGTCCGATCCGTTCTACGCTTGGTTTGGACTTGACTCGCCACTGCTCTATGCGGCCCATAAGGCAAGTGGCGGCATGACTTCGCTCTATCGCCAGATTGGAATTGGCTGTCAACGCTTGATTCAACGCATCATCATGGACACGCTTGGTCTTAATACGGAGCAATCCACCTGGTCATATCAAGCGACTAAACGCGATGGCAAGACTCAAACGCTCTCATTTGATGGGCGAATCCTCATCGACGCTGTATCGGACCGAACGCGCCGTCCAGCGCTTAAACAATGGCTGCGCGCCGCGAGCAAAGCGACCGGCACTTCCACCGATGTCCGCCGAATTCTCAAAGGCGCCGTGTTTGAGGTTAGACAAGGCTACAAAAGCAAGGACTCCAAACGCCAGAACGCTGACCTGGCTAATGCGGCTACGGCCTACGCCGAAGCCTATCTGCCTGTCCTGTTGATGCTGTCCACCCAGGTTGACGATGACATTGCCTACCGCTACACAAACGCCCGCTGGTTAATTCTGCGCGGGACGACAACGGGAACGGCGCTTACTTCCACCTACGTGTTCTGTCGCGACGAACTGGGCTACGATCTGGCTGGCTTCTTCGAACGCAATTCGACATTACTCAAACAAGAAGTTGAAACCATTCTCAAGAAATTACTTACTTGACTAATATGATCACTCAACGCGCCGATCTCACCTACAAGGGCAACTTTAAGCAAGGCCGGCATAGCTGGTTAAGACTGACGCCAGCCTACTCCGTCAAAGTTGTCCAGCATATTCTCGATAGCCTGCCGCAGCCCGGATCAGTGCTTGATCCTTTTTCAGGCACAGGGACAACAGGCTTGACTTGTGCCGAGCGCGGTCTGGCCTGTGACTTGATCGAGATTAATCCATTTCTGGCCTGGTTTGCCAGAGCCAAAACTCGCAGCTACACTGCCGCCGAACTCGCCGCGGCGTTGGAATTGGCGCGATCGGCGGTCGCCCGCGTAAACAACGCCCCTACAGACGATCTGCCGTGGGTGCCGCCGATTCATCATATCGAGCGGTGGTGGACAACCGCACGCCTGTCCACGCTATCCAGACTATTCGCTGAATTGCAGCACCTGCCTCGCGGTGACGATAATCCAGTCGCCGACCTGGTGCTTATCGCCTTTTGCCGGTTAGTCATTGACTGGTCCAATGCTGCCTTCAATCATCAATCGATGTCCTTCAAGACTGAACAGCCCACACTGTTTGTAACGCATGAACAAGACCTAATGCTAGAGGCGTTTCTAGCCGATACCCGGCAAATCATTGAATCCGCTCGTCAGCCGTTGTCAGGCAAAGTCAGTGTACATCACGGCAACTCGCGGCAAGTCGATGCCAGCGTCACCGGGCCGTTTCAATACGTCATCACGTCCCCGCCTTATCCAAATCGTATGAGCTACATTCGTGAATTGCGACCCTATATGTACTGGCTGGGCTATCTGAATGAAGCCCGCGAAGCAGGTGATCTTGACTGGGCGGCTATCGGCGGGACATGGGGGATCGCCACCAGCCGTCTAATGCAATGGACGCCCAACGGAACACCGATTAAGTATCCGGGCTTTGATGATCTCGTTCAACACATCGGCGAACAAAGCCCTCTGTTGGCGAACTATGTGCATCGTTACTTCGTGGACACCGCGGCGCATTTGACCGGCCTGAGTCGGGTGCTCT
>JACRBO010000538.1 GCA_016219235.1 Chloroflexota bacterium | reverse complement strand
TACGTGTGGCAGTTCGCCGTGATGCCGCCGAAAGTGGTGTACATCACGCCTGGCAACGGCTCGGCGCAAGTGCCCATCGAGTCGCCCATCGTCGTGCAATTCAATCAGCCCATCAGCCTGGATTCCGCGCGCGAGCATGTGTCGCTCACTGCGTCGAACGGGCAGAGCGTGCCGTTGAACTTTGACGTGCAGAGCGAGACGCTGACGGTGACGCCCACGAATCGCCTCGATTTCGAGGCCGCCTATGTGATCAAGATCACGTCGGGCCTGACGGGTCGATCGGGTGGCAGCGGCATGCGGGAGTCGGTGAATGCGTTGTTCACCACTGTGCCTTTGCCCAAGATCATCAGCACCGATCCCGTCAACGGCCAACGTGATGCGTACGCGTACACCGGCTTCACCATCCGCTTCAATACCTCGATGAATCACGACACGGTGATGGATCACCTGACGTTCAATCCGCCGCTGTCGCCGACGCAGGTCTACACCTACGGGTACGGCGAATCGTTCGGCATGAACTTCGGCGCACAGCCCAGCACCGATTACGAAGTGAAGATTGCGCCCGGCATTCAAGACCCGTACGGCAACGAAACCAAAGAGGCGCTGACGGTGCGCTTCCGCACGGCCGATCTGGAGCCCAGCGTAAACCTGCACGTGCCGAATTTCGTAGGCACGTACAACGCCTATGATCCGGCGCAGGTCTACGTGGTCAACACGAATATCAGGACCATCGAGGCGAAGTTGTATCGCCTCAACGCCGATCAGTTTGGACAACTGCAAAACTACTCGTACGATAACAATTTGCCGTTAGGCGCAGTGGTGCGGCAGTGGACGGTGTCTGTCGAAGCGCCGCTCAATAAGCAGCAAGCCACGCGGCTGGATATGGTTGAGGGCGGCGGCACACTCGCACCCGGCCTGTATCTGCTGGATGTGAATTCGCCGCAACTGAAACCGGAGTCGTACTATTACAGTCGCCGGCACGTGCTGGTGGTCAGCCGCCACAACATCACACTGAAGACATCGCAGTCCGGCGCGCTGGCCTGGGTCACCGATTATCAATCGGGTCAACCCGTGCCCAACGTGCCGCTGAATTTCTTCGGCTACGACAATCAACAACTGGGCACGGCCACGACCGATGCGCAAGGGTTGGCGGCCCTCTCGGCCGGTAACGTCATCGGCGCGGTGGCGCTGGAACCGTTTGCGGCCGCTTCCAACGATTGGAGCGGCGGCATCAGCCAATACGATTTTGGCCTGAGCGGCGGTTACAGTTCGGGCGATCAATATCGCGGCTATCTGTACACCGATCGGCCGATCTACCGACCGGGGCAGAGCGTGAAATTCAAGGGCGTTCTCCGCCGCGAAGACGACGTGAAGTTCAGCCTGCTGGATGTGGGTACTGTGCGCGTTGTCATCAACAGTCCCAACGGCGAGAACGTGTTCGATCAACAACTCCCCGTGAACTCACTGGGTACGTTTGCGAGCGAAGTGAAGTTGGCCGACGGCGCGGCGCTGGGTCAATACTACGTCAATGTCGAATCGAGCGTGTTTAATTTTGGCGCGGCCTTTACCGTGGCCGCCTACCGTGCGCCGGAGTTCCAGGTCAACGTCACGCCCAAAGATCAAGAAATCGTGCGTGGGCAAAGCACGTCCGCCAACATCGAAGTCAGTTACTTCTTCGGCGGCGGCGTCGCCAATCGCCCCGTGCAGTGGAACGTGCTGGCCGAGGACTTCAACTTCACGCCGCCGTGGGGGGGCAACTATCGCTGGACCGACAGCGATGATCCGTGGCGCTGCTTCGATTGCTGGTGGTACTTCCGATCGGGTCCGACGGCGCAACCGCAGCCCATCCTCAGCGGCTCCGGCACGACCGACGCGCGCGGCAACCTCACGATCGAACTGCCCGGCAACCTGATGCAGAACGACGTGCCCATCAGCCAGTCGGTGCGCCTCATCGTCGAGGCCACCGTCACAGGCAACGACAATCAAGTGATCAGCGGGCGCGGCTCGCTCATTCGCCACAGCGGTGATTTCTATGTGGGCGTGCAAACGCGCGCCTACGTGGGCGAAGCCAACAAGCCTAGCACCATCGATCTGATCGCGGTCGATTGGGCAGGCGAACGCTTGCCCAATAAAACGCTCGAAGTATCGATCGTGCGCCGCGAGTGGGAGAATAAATTCGTCCCCAATGAATTCGGCGGCGGCGACTGGCAGTATGAGCAAAAGGACGTGCCCGTCACTACCTCGACCGTGACGACGAATGAGCGTGGTGAAACGACCATCGATTACGTGCCGCCGCAAGCCGGCTCGTACAAGATCACGGTGAAGGCCGCCGACGCCAGCGGGCGTGAAGTGCGCGCCTCGGTCTTCCAGTGGGTCACCGGCCGCGAGTTCGTGTCGTGGCGGCGCGAGAACAACGATCGCATCTCGCTCATCGGCGACAAATCGTCGTACGTGCCCGGCGAAACCGCCAGGATTCTGATCCCGTCGCCATTCCAGGGCGAACACTGGGCGCTGATCACCGTCGAGCGCGGCGGCATCTTGCAGCGACAGTTGGTGAAGATCGTCAGCAACAGCCAGATCTTTGAACTGCCCATCACGAGCGACCTTGCGCCGAATGTGTATGTGTCCGTCGTCTTGATCAAAGGCCAGGACGCGACGAATAAGTTGAGCGATTACAAAGTAGGCTTACTGCCGATCGAAGTGAAACCGATCGCGCAAACGTTGAAGGTCACGCTCACGCCCGATCGGACCACGGCGCAGCCCGGCGAGACCGTGACGTATACGGTGCAGGTCGCCGATAGTTCCGGCGCGGCGATCCAGGCTGAATTCTCGCTCGATCTGGTGGACAAGGCCGTGCTGTCGCTGCTGCCGCGCTCGCCCGATGAAATCCTCAATGCGTTCTATGGCAATCGCAGCCTGGGCGTCAACACCTCCAGCGGCCTGTCGGTGTCAGTGGATAAGTTCAACGAGCAACTGAAGATCGATGAACAAGAACAGCAGGCGCAGCGACAAGCACTGGGTTATGGCGGCGGCGCTGAAGCGCCGATGGCGGCCGCGCCTGCTCCGATGGCGACCGCCGCGCCAGGTATGGCGGATGGGCTTAAAGCGATGGATGCTTCGGCCGAAAGCGCCTTGCCCAACGTCGAAGTGCGACAGGAATTTGCGGACACGGCCTACTGGTCGCCGCAGGTCAGCACCGATGCGGCCGGTCAGGCCTCGGTCACGATTAAGCTGCCCGATAATCTGACGACGTGGACGTTCCGAGGCGTGGGCCTGACGCGCGATACGAAAGTGGGCGAAGCCACGATCGATGTGGTGGCGACGAAGCCGCTGTTGATCCGGCCCGTGACGCCGCGCTTCTTCGTCGTCGGCGACAAAGCCGAACTCAGCGCGAACGTGAGCAACAATACGGACAATCCGTTGTCGGTGACGCTCACGTTATCCTCGACGGGTGTGACCTTGCTGAGCGACGCGCAACAGATCGTGCAGATTCCGGCTAAATCTGAGGGTTCAGCCACGTGGACCGTTGAAGCACAAGACGTGCCCAATGTACAGCTGGTCTTCTTCGCGCAGAGCGGCGACCCTTCGACTGACGCTCAGGGCGTGTTTGTCGATGCCAGCAAGCCGCGCCTGGCCACCGGGCCGGATGGATCG
>JACRBO010000537.1 GCA_016219235.1 Chloroflexota bacterium | reverse complement strand
CGCGCGATGAGCATCTTCAACCCGGCCAGCGATTTGCCGCCGCCCAGCAGCCACAGATTATCGCGCGCGGGCACAACGGCTTGATCGGGTGTGGCGTTGCCCGCGGCCAGTTCCGCCAATCCGACGGCGGGTTGGCAGCCCAACATCTTGCCCGCCTGCCCCTGCGTATCGACATCGATCAACAAGACGCGCTGACCGGCGTTGGCCAATCCGGCCGCCACATTCACAGCCGTCGTCGTTTTGCCTACGCCGCCTTTGGTGAGAGCGACCGCGATTTTGCGCATGGCTCAACTCCGTTGGAAGACGCGAAGACCTGTCAGGTGGCGCACATGTTGACTGACGGCCAAAATATGTTTGCGCCACCTGACAGGTCTAGATCGCGCGCTGATACGCCGACATCGCGGCGGCCACGCCCGCGCCCGAGGTGAAGGTGTAGCCGCACTGCGCCAGCGCCGTCTCGATCGCGCCGATGGTGGCCAGCACGTCACCGAGGTTCGTCGGCCCCATGTGCCCGATGCGGAAATACTCGGTCTTGTTCGCGGGATGCAGCCCGCCCGCCAACGTCACACCCGCCTTTTGAACTTTGGGCAATAGATCGGCCTGCGTAATGCCCTTCGGATATTTCGGCGCGCTCAACGTATGCGCGGATATGTGCGCACTCAACGGCACTTGATCGAGTTCGAGCGATTGCAGCGCCGCTTGCACCGCGCCACCCAACGCACGATGGCGCTTGAAGCGTGCGTCGAGACCCTCTTTCAAAATCTGATCGAGGCTCACATTCAAGGCAAAAACAAGGTTCACGGCGGGCGTGCCAAAGTAGCTGGCCTTGCGCGCTTCGTAGGCTTCCATGATGGGCAGCCAGCTGGCCCAATCGGCATAGTAGCTGGCCACCGGTGTCTTGCGCGCTTTAAAGGCCGCCATCGCGCGCGGACTGGCAACGAGCAGCGCCAGGCCCGGCGGTACACTGATCGCTTTTTGCGAGGCCGTCAGTGCCACATCGATGCCCCACTCGCTCATGCGGAATTCTTCGCCCGCAATTGAGCACACGCCATCGACCAGACACAGCGCGCCGTAGTGCTGCGCCAACTTCGCCAACGACTGCACATCCGTCAAGACCGCCGTTGACGTATCGACGTGTGTGATCGACATGACCTTGAATTGCCCTTGTTTCAAGGCATTTTCAACATCTTCAATCGCTGGACGCCCGCCGATCGGGGCGCGCACATGCGTCACTTGTGCGCCGTAGCGCTCCATGATCGCGCCCATGCGATCGCTGAAGAAGCCCGTGTTGACGACCAGCGCTTTATCGCCGGGTTCGATCAAATTCGCCACAGCGGAGTCCATCGCCAGCGTGCCCGATCCCGCCAGCACGCACGGCTGCCCATCGTCGGACAGCCACACCTTGCGCAGCTTTTCCAACGCCTGTCCAAATTCCTCGATGAAGTCCGGCGCGACGTGACTGGTAGTTGGTGCGCCGAGCGCGGCCAGTACGGCGGGTTCAAACTCGATCGGGCCGGGGATCATCAACAGCGTGCGGTTCTTCATGCGATTTGTCCTTTCGTGAGTTGATCGAAGTGCTGGCGCAAGAGGATGATTTGAAGTATAGGCGTATCGGCGCGAAGTGGCAAATGAGTATGCGGGTCTGGTGTGAGAGCGGCCTGGCGAACAGAATTGACACTTGTCGCAGGTTGGCATAGACTGAACGCAACCAGCACAGGCCACAGCGACCGCACATGTCAACAGCGACCACTCTCGACGAACTTCTGGAGCGGGCTTGCCCCTCGATCCAATATCGCCTGCGCGTAGAGGTGCTGGGCGAGTCGCGCACTGCGCCACACGTGCCTGACCTCCAACGCCAAATCCTGAACGATGTGGCAGTGCAAACAGTGTTCGGCTGGCAGCAACCCGATGGCTGGCTGGCCTGGAACTTTCACGGCGACAAGAGCACTGAGTCGGGCATCCGGCTGCTGTGCGAAAAGGGCGTCGATCCGTGTCAGCCGATTCTCGCCAACGCACTGCACGCTCTCGAAAGAGACACGCATCGACTTGAGCGCGGCATTGGAAAAGTCGGCCGCATCCTCGACGAACGAGGGTTGGGCGGATCACAGACAATCCGAGCGACCGTCTTGGCCTACGCGGGCGTGGAAGACAAGGTCTTTGTGCAGGACCAGATCGATCGTGCACTGGCAGCGTTCAAAGCCGTCCTGACCATCGACACGCTTGACGATCTGCTTGAGACGTACACAGGCAAACTGGTCTATCGACCCGGCCGAGTGTGGCCTTGCCTCTATCACCTCCGTTTGCTGGCCTTCACTCACGAGTGGCGAACAGCCGAAAACCACCGAATGCTGGCCGAGAGCATCCAGCGCTTAATCGAATGGTCGCCGCTGCCCGATGTCCACGTTCGGCACAAATCGCAACTGATCGCGCCCGCTTTATTCTGCATGGACGATTTCAAGCCCGACCTGAGTACGCTGGACGACGCCCACTGGATGAGGTGGTTTCACCGCATGGAGTTGTTGTCGCGCCTGGGCGTTGTTCACACGCTGCCTGCACTGGCGAAGCAGATCGACGTTTTGCGCGAGATGCTCGCCGCCGGTCAAGGACGATTCACCACAACGCTGGCTCACCCTTACTT
>JACRBO010000062.1 GCA_016219235.1 Chloroflexota bacterium | reverse complement strand
CTGACGATCATGCGGTGCGCCAGCGCAAACGGCGCCAGCGCCTTGATGTCGTCGGGGATGACGTAGGCGCGGCCTTCCAGCGCGGCCCGCGCCTGCGCCGATCGGAACAGCGTCAGCGAGCCGCGCGGCGACGCGCCCAGATACACATCGGCGTGCTTGCGCGTGCGCGTGACCACTTCGATGATGTACGTCTTTACCAACACATCCACGTACATCTCGCGGATGGCGGCCTGCGCGCCAAGCAATTCCTCTTTCGACACGACCTGGCCCAGGGAATCGATCGGGTGGGCGCGCTGCTGCGAATCGAGCACGGCCAGTTCGTGCTGCGGATCGGGGTACCCCAATCGCAATCGCAGCAGGAAGCGATCGAGTTGCGCTTCGGGCAGGGGGAACGTGCCTTCGTATTCGATGGGATTCTGTGTCGCCAGCACCATAAACGGCTGCTCAAGTATGTGCGTCTCGCCGTCGATGGTGACCTGCCGTTCTTCCATCGCTTCCAGCAGCGCGGCCTGCGTCTTGGGCGTGGCGCGATTGATCTCGTCGGCCAGCACAATGTTAGCCTGGATGGGGCCGGGCTGATAGACGAACTCGCGCGAGCGTTGATCGAAAATGCGCACGCCCGTCACGTCGCTGGGCAGCATATCGGGCGTGAACTGGATGCGGCGGAACTCGCACCCGATCGATTTGGCCAGCGACTTCGCCAGCATGGTCTTGCCCACGCCCGGCACGTCCTCGATGAGCAAATGGCCCTGACACAACAACCCGATGATGGCGAGTTCGAGCGTGGCCTGCTTGCCCACGATGACCTTGCCGACGTTATCGATGATTTGCGTCGCAACTGTTTTAGGATCAGACATGCCTTATGACTCCATGTGCTGGAATGACTGCCGTCAGTCGGGCGTCGAGGCTTAAGTCAGTGCAGCAGTCAAACCATGCTCCGGCTGAAGCCTCGACGCCTGTGTGTAAGCCCCTCGGCGCGGTGGAAATGCGTACAGCAAGTATACCCGAAAGTTCAGCGGGAGGTTCAAACCCCTGAACCCGTGCTATAATCGATTTGAGTATACGTTCAGCACCCGCCCTTGAATTGTTCAACACCAGCGCCGCACGCAGCAAAAAATCTATGCCACGGGACGCTCACACTATGGACGCGCTACGAGCCTTCATTGCGATTGAATTGCCCGCCGCGATCTTGCAGCAGCTGGGTGAGATCGAAGCTCGCCTCAAGCCGCAGATGCCGCTCGACTGCATCCGTTGGGTGAAGCCGGACAGCATCCATTTGACGCTGAAGTTCCTGGGCCAGGTGCCGTCCGATCAGATTGCGCTGATCACGTCCTCACTGAAGAACGCGCTGACCTCGCAGCATGCGTTTGCGCTGGAAGTCGCCGATGCGGGCTGCTTCCCCGATCTGCACCATCCGCGCGTGATCTGGGTGGGCGTGAAAGAAGTTCCCCCCGGCCATCAACTACAACACGTGCAGCGCGCCGTCGAGAACGCCATCTCGCCGCTGGGTTATCCCACCGAAACTCGTGACTTCTCGCCGCACTTGACGCTGGGCCGCCTGGCGCGTGATGTGCGCACGCAGGACCTGAAAAAAGTGGGCGACGTGATCGGTGCGAGTCAAGTCGGATCGTTAGGCCGCTGGGATGTAACCAATGTGGCGCTGATCAAGAGCGATCTACGGCCGACCGGCGCAGTGTACACCGTGCTGGCCCGCGCGCCGCTAGCACCCCGTTAAGCGCCACTACTACGCAAATCTTTCCCCCGGATTGATAGCCGGCGCTACCCGTTTGAGTAGTCTTGGTGGCGTCTGCCGTGACTTGCCCCCGAATAAGCCGACTAACCCAAAGATTGTGCCGCACCAGGAGGGCAATTTGGCCGTTGGCTCGCACGTAGCTGTGACCAAGCCTGAATCCAATCACGAATTAGAGTGGAGTTTCGTCGTTGTGCTGCTCGTCGCCGCGATCTATGTGGCGTATGAGTTTTTGGGCACGCCGGGCGGCAGCGATCCGATCGGGCACACGCTGGGCATCGTCGGCATGACGTTGATGCTGATGACGGAAACGCTTTACACTTTTCGCAAGCGCGTTCGCTGGTTTCAGGTGGGGCGGCTGCGCGCCTGGTTGTCATTTCACATCTTCACGGGTCTGGTCGGTCCGGCGCTGGTGCTGACCCACAGCGCCTTCGAATTCAACGGATTGGCCGGACTATCGATGTTCTTCACAGTGGTTGTGGTGGTCAGTGGTTTTGTGGGCCGCTATCTCTACACGGCCATTCCCCGCTCGCGCGCCGGGGCCGAATTGACGCTGGGCGAAGTGACGGCGCAAGAGGTTGAAGTCCAGCAGCAGATCGATCACTTGACGGCGCAGCGGTCAACGCGGGTGGAATCGATTTTACGCGCGGATGCCTCGCACCAGGCCGATACGCAGCAAGGCACGATCGGGAGCGTGGTGATTCGCGGCTGGCGCGACTGGCAGTATCGCCGCGACGTCGATCGGCAGCTGCGCCAACTCGATCGGACCGAGCGGCTGGCCGTCAAAGAGTTGACGCGCGTGTTGCGCCGCCGCCGCGAACTCGAGCGGCAAATCTCCACGTTGCAGGCCGCGCATCGCTTGATGAGCGCGTGGCACACCGTGCATGTGCCGCTGGGTGTGACGCTGTTTCTCTCGGCGATCTTGCACGTTATCGGTACGGTGTACTTTGGCGCGGTGAAACTGTTCTAATGCGGTCGCATCCGTTCTTCTCGCTGCCGGGGTGTATTGCGGCGCTGATTTTCAGCGTCGTCGTAGTAGGCGTGACGTTTGCCCTGGGCGGTGTGTTGTTTAGCCCCGGCGAACTCTCGGCGCAGGGAGCGAACAAACCGCCGTTGCAGAATTATCAATCACATGCGGAGTTTGAAGGTCACTGCGATGTGTGCCACGCGCCGTGGCGGGGTGTAACGCCTGATCTGTGTGAGACGTGCCACACCCGGGTGGCGCAAGAGCGGCAGACTGCGACCGGTGTGCACGGCGTGTTGAAGAATACCGATCGTTGCCAGTTGTGCCACTCAGAGCACGAGGGGCGCGCCGCCGATCAGACCCACGCCGCCATGCAGACCTTTCCGCACGAGCAGACCGGCTACAGTCTGGTGGCGCATCAGGCCTGGCCGGACGGCAAGGCATTTGCCTGCCGCGACTGCCACGATCCGCAGGCGCCGGGCTACCACTACGATCTGGCCCAGTGTGAAAGTTGTCATCGCGAAGTCGACGCCGCCTACGTCACTGAACACGTGGCAAACTACAGCGCCGATTGCCTGGCCTGCCATCACGATCTACAGCCGTTCGATCATCACACCTTTGCGTTGATCGACGGCCACGCCGGTGTGAAGTGCGATCAATGCCATGCCGCCGGCGGCTTCACGCAAACCCGATCGGAGTGCGTGGCCTGTCATGCCGATCCGGAAATTCATGCCGGCCTCTTTGGAACCGACTGCGCCGCCTGCCACACCATCAAAGGCTGGCTGCCGGCTCGATTGGCGAAGCACACCTTCCCGATCGATCACGGTGACGAAGGCGACATCGCCTGCACGACGTGTCACGTGAAGGTCTATACGGAATACACGTGCTACAACTGCCATGCTCACAATGAGGAAGAAGATCGGGTGACGCATCTGGCAGAGGGCCTCACCGAGTTCAGCGACTGCATGGCATGTCATGCGGATGGACATACGAAAGAACAATGAACAATTAACAATGAACAATTAACAATGAGCAAATGACAAATTGACTGTAGCGGTAGACATCGGTTTTGTCATTAGTCATTTTTCATTTGTCATTGAATAGCGGGGTCGATCTTGCGCGAAGTCTTAATTCGAGATCTGGGCAAATGTATTGATTGCAACGTCTGCGTCGATGCCTGCCGCAACCGCCATGGCCGCGCGCGCATGACCATGACGGGGCCGGTGTTCGGACATTATCAACTGCCCGATGTCTGCCGCAACTGCCCCGACCAGCCGTGCGTCAACGCCTGTCACCTCGATGGGATGCACCTGCACGACGGCAAGACCTTCGTTTCGGACGCGTGCCGTGGCTGCAACAAATGTGTCGAGGCCTGCCCCTACGGCGTCATCGCGCTCCTGCCGCGCGAACACCGGCAGCGCGAAGGTTTCTTTAAGCGCATGGTCGGCCAGGCACGCGGCCTGGGGAACGGGCATAAGCCCGTCCTCGCCGGTCGCGTGGCCGCGGATCCGTCGCGCTGTGTGCAATGCGGCATCTGCGGCTACAACTGCCCGGTCGGTATTTCTGTACGCGATTACGCGCGTGAAGGCAGGATTGTCGACGACGAGCGCTGTGTAAAGTGCGGCCTGTGCATCGAGAAGTGTCCGCGCGGCACGCTGCGCTGGGAGTCGTCCGGAGACGGGCAGCCCGCGCGTGCGCCGACGCCGTTGATGCGAGCCGACAAGTGCGACCTGTGCAAAGGCTACGGTGAAAGCGCGTGCGTTAAAGAATGCCCGACCAATGCCATGCTGCGCCTGCCGGCTGACGATGGTTTGCTGGCGCTCAACGAAATGCTGCACGCGGCCGTCATGGAGCGCGTCAACTTGCCCATGCAAGCACCACACCGGCACAGCGCGCCGATAGCGTTGTATGAAGACATTCCCGTCAGTCCGCGCCCCGGTACTGAACCGGCGAAATCTACGGCCATCGGCCAGTCGCCGTCCTTGAAAACCGGCAAAGTTCTGACGCAGGTCAGAGACAGCCGCGGCTAAAGCCAACACTGTTTAGATAAGCAGAGGCGGCTCCGTGCGAAGCCTCCCTGTGGGACACGCCGCCGGGCGTGGGAACCCGGCCTGCTTACAAAACAGTCTTGCGGCCAAAAGCGAGTCCTATGCGTGACTATGTGATTATTGGCAATGGCGCCGCCGGCGTGACGGCGGCCGAAGAACTGCGGCGGCGCGACGCGCGCGCGCGCATTACGATCGTCACCGACGAAAAGTACCCCATGTACAGCCGGCCCGGTCTGGCCTACATTCTGATCAACGAGGTGTCGGTAGAACAATCGATGGCGCGCCAGCCCGAGTGGTATGTGAAACACCGCATCGAGCTGATCTACAGCCGCGCCGAACAGATCGATTTTGCCCGGCGGCGCGTGCAGCTGGCCAATGGCCGCGGCCTGTTGTACGACGCGTTGTTGATTGCGGTGGGCGCGAAAGCAGTATCTGCACCGTTTCCGGGCGGCAATCTGGACGGGATTGTTTATCTCGACAACATGGATAATACCGTCGATATTTTGCAGCGCGCCAAACAGGCGCGGGCGGCTGTGGTCGTGGGCGGCGGCATTACGGCGCTGGAATTAGCGGAGGGCCTGGCGCATCACAAAGTGGAAACGCATTATCTGGTGCGCAAGAGCAACCTGTGG
>JACRBO010000533.1 GCA_016219235.1 Chloroflexota bacterium | reverse complement strand
GGGTATAACGCAAAACTGTTGGGCAAGCGTGTGGCGGCTGGGCCTGCTCGCGATGGATTGCCAAATCCATCGCCACAGACGCCGGATTTGGCAATCCGGCGGGAGCAATTGAAAAGTCACCAACACTTTTGCGTTGTACTCGACTTTTGATCGGCATTGGACAAATCGAAAAGTTTCAGGTATACTTCCGCGCCGCTTAACCGAGCACCATATCAGTTGGAGGAAACACCGTTGGCTAACATTAAATCTGCAATCAAACGCATCCGCAGCAGCAATCGCCGGGCCATCCGCAACAAGGTTGTGCGTACCACCGCGCGCAGCGCCGTGCGAACGGCCCGTGAAGCGATCGAGGCCGGTGAGGCCAAAGACATGTCGGTCGCCGTGAACGCTGCCGCCAGCGCGCTCGACAAAGCCGCCAGCAAGGGCGTCGTTCACAAGCGCAATGCGGCCCGCCGCACGTCGCGCCTGATGAAGGCCGCGGCTAAGACCGCCGAAAAGTAAACGACCGATTGGCTTGACCCCGCACGGAAACCCGGCTTCCCGATGAAGCCGGGTTTCTTGTATCTTGACAGTAGAACATATGTTTCATATAATGCAAGCATCATGAAACAGATCACGTTGATTGTGGTGTTGTCGGTAGTGGGTTTTGCGGCGGCCCTGGCGGCCTTTATTGCCGGCCGCTTGAATGCCGAAGAAGTGGCGTTGTTGTCAGGCGTGGTGTGCGGGATCGGCGTGGCGGTGCCGTTCGGTGTGATGGCCGGGACCGTGCTGGCGGGGCGGCGGCGGCGCGATCTACCAGCCACATCATTGCCCGTCATCTATGTGACCCAGCCGCCTCAACCCACCGTGGTCGGTTCGCAGCCCATCGGCGCGAGACTGCCGCCACCCCAGCCGGCCGCGCCCGCCGCCCGCGCGCTCAACATCATCGGCCAGAATGCTTTTGACGCCGACAAATAAATCGGGGTGAGTTAATCACTCACCCCGATGGTCGATCGATAGCCGACGCCCCGTACAGTTTTGAGTAATTTGGGCTGCGCGGCATCCACCTCAATGATTTGCCTCAACCAGCGCACGTGCACTTCGATGGTGCGGGTGTCCCCGGTATAGTTTGTCTGCCACACTTGCTTCATCAGATATTCTCGGCTGAGAGTTTCGCCGGGATGTCGCAGAAATTCTTCCAGCAGCCGCGCCTTCATCGGCGTCAGGCGATGCTCAACCCGGCCCACGCGCAGCAGGTGGGTATTGAGGTTGAGAACCAGATTGTCACTGCCCAATACTTCGCCGGCGCTGTCGGGCAACAACCGGCCAATGCGGTTGAGTAGTTTGCGCGAGGTGAAGGGCCGTACCAGGACCACATCGGCGCAGTCCAGCTTATTGGGATCAATGCCATGCCGCACCACCATCACGATCGGCAACGAGGTGCACGCTTCGCGCAGCTCAACGCACAGGCGCTGCCCGTCGGTGTGCAGGGTGGCGGCATTCACCAGCGCCAGGGCGGGGCCAGCTTCGCGGACTTGATTCAGCGCTTCTTTACCGTTGGAGGCCAGCGCGACGACATAGCCTTTACCCTCTAGCACAGGCGCCAGAGAGGAGGCAGGGCGAGCACCTTCGACGAGCAAGATTACAGAGGAAGATGACATGAGGTGGCATCCGGCACGGCAAAACGACCGCTGCTAGCTCGACGCAGCCGTGCCTGTAGTGTGGCACGTTCAACGTCAGATAATTGGACTTCAGTTTTATCGGCCGCGCCTAACGCTTGAGCAGACCGGTATTGAGCAAATAATCGAGCGCGATGATGGCCGCCGCGCCAAAGCAAAACGACGTCAACAGGATATTGGGCAAACCGTAATTCCGCAGGCCCTGATCCGCAAAGACCGCCATGATGCCCAACGTAATCCCCACCCCCACCAACAGCCCCATCAGAATAACTGCCACACGCTTAGCCGTCATAGTGTTCCCTCCGCTTGAGTGCAAAGGATTTTAGTCTAACCTTAAAGACTCGTCAAGGCGATAAAAGAGAGGCTTGCGGCAAGATGCAGGAAGCAGGATGCAAGATACAAGATGCAAGATGCGGGATGCAAGAGGCAAGATGCAGGGCAGGCTGCGTCAGGCTTCAACCGTCTGCGGTTGAGGATGAGTGACGGGGATCAAACGGCGGCGCAGCAAGATCAGCAATGCGGAGACTTCGACTGTAACGCCGATGGAGTTGGCAAGTGCCAATCCGCCCACGCCCAGCACGTCGCGCAGGATCAAACTGGCTACAATGCCGATGGTCATCGCGCCGACGGCGACCAATAGCGGCGTGCGCGTGTCTTGCTGCGCGTAAAACGTGCGCGCGCCCACTTCCAGCATGGAATGGCCGATCAAGCCCAGCGCATAGCCGTGCACCGCCCACGTAATCAACGCCATCACACCCGGCGACGCATCATACAAGAAATTGACCACTTGCGTGCCAAATAACAACAAGCCAATCGTGGCCGGGATCGTCATTGCAAGGATCGCCAGCAGTGTGGTGCGTAGCATATTGCGCAGCTGCTGCATTTGCCCGCGTGAAGCCAACTCGCTCAGCGTCGGAAAAGCAGCCGTGGCAATCGCCGTAGCGATCAGCGTTTCGGGTACTTGCATCACCTTCCAACCGTTGCTCAACGCGGTCACACTACCGATGGGCGCTGTGGACGCGATGCTGGTAGCGACGAGACTCGCCACCTGAACAACACCCAGTTGGATGACGCGCGGAATCATCAACCTGATCACGCGCCGTAGAGTAGCGTCGCGCCAACCCAGCCACGCCGTCCACCGCGCCCGATACTTGATCAGGCCCGGCACCTGAATCAATAGATGTAGCAGCGCGCCGATCACCATCCCGATCACTGGTCCCCACACTCCCAGTCTGGGCGCGAGAAAGATCACACCGCCTAGAATCCCCAGGTTATACACGATCGGCGCGAGCGCGGGCAGAAAGAAATGTTGATTGGCTTGCAACGCGCTCATCACCACGCCGCTGACCGAAAACACGATCGTGCCGACCAGCAGCACGCGCATCAGGTTCGCTGTCAGTTGTTGATTTTCCAGCGTAAAGCCTTGCGCTACGGTCTGCTCCGCAAGCCACGGCGCGAAGATCGCCATGACAGACGCGCCGCCGAGCGCGATCACGAAGGCGGTATTGACCACTGCCGAGGTGAGTTTCCACGCACCCGCTCGATCATCACGCGCCAGAAAACCGGATAACATTGGGATCAGCGCTGTGGCGAGGGCGCCGCCTGAAACGAGCGTGAACAACAGATCGGGCAGGAGGGAAGCGGCATAATAGGCATCAAGCGCGGGATTAAGCCCGATAGTCTGCACGAGGATGCGATCATCAATGAACCCCGTGACTTTGCTGACTAGAAAGCCAAAGCCTACGATGATGGCCGAAATGAAGACACGGCGATTGGTTTTTGAAAGCATCATCAAAGTGAAGCCAGCGCCGCTCTGGCCGGCTCGAAGTTGGCGTTGCGCTTCAGCGCCAGTTCCAGTTGACTGCGCGCCCCGCTGATGTTGCCCTGCGCCTTCAGGGCCAGCCCTTTGTAATAGTACATCTCTTCGATGTTGGGCGTCACTTTCAGCGTGGCGTCGGCCAGGGCCAGCACATCCTCGTAGCGGCCTACGGCCAGATAAGCGTCGAACAGCCCGAACTGGTACCACGTCATGCGCCACGGCAACCCGATCTGCCGCGCGCGATCATAAGCGGCGGCGGCGCTGGCTAGATCGTTCAAGGCCACATAGTTTGTGCCTAAGTTAAACCACGCGAAAGGATCATCGGGGACGGCGGCGGCTTCGGCCTGGGCTACGGCCAGCGCATCGGCCCACATTACCGCGTCATCGAGTTGATCGCCCAACAACTGCGCGACCGTGCCGGCTTGCGACTCTGGATAAATGATCAGATACGTGCGATTGAATTGCCGCCAGTAGCGATCGAGATCGCCATAGGGCACGGCCTGATACGGGCCTAAGTAGGAATCCATGGCGATGAATTCTTGCTTGAGATCGTTAAAGCCCACGATTAGTTCATAGTGGCCCATCCAGCCTAGATCGGCTTCCGGCTCGAAGCCCTTTTCAACAAGCACCGGCAGCCCGGCGCGCAGGAGGGCCTTGAGCAGATCGGGCGTGCCGTTGACGCGGTGCACTGCCTGAAAACCGGCTGCGCGCGCATAGGCCGCCATCTCATCCGGGCTGACGTTCTTATCTTCTTGATCGGGCTTTAGAAATTTGGCCGCTTCATATTGATTGCCCTTCCACCCGAAGAAACTCAAGTTCATGGACAGCGTCGCCGGGCCGCAGTTGTTCCAGCCTTGATACTCTTGCCTGGCGGCCGTCAACAGCACGTCAATGCCCTCGTTCGCGGCGGGCGTGCTGCGCGCCGCCTGCGTGGGGCCGGGCGCGTGAACCGTCGGGATGGCGACTGATCCGATCGGCGTCGGGGTCATCGTGGGTTCGATTGAGGGACTGAGCGAAGGTGCGACGGAGGGAACCATCGACGGCGCCGACGTTGGCGTGGCGGTGGGTGTCCAGGTGGGCCGGCGCGTGGGCGCGCGGGACGCGGCGGGCGTCAGCAGCGACGCCACGTTCACGATCGGCGCGGCGGGCGTGGGCAGTTGATCGGGATGGGGAAAGAGCACCGAATTGATGGCCTGACGGGCGGAGGCAGGCAGGCGGCGCATGATGCGATCGGCATCGATCGGCGGCAGCACTTTCAGCATGAACAGGCCGCCCGCGCACGCGATTAGCGCCACCACAAAGAACATGACGCCCCAGCCCAGCACTAACGAACGTTTGTTACTCATTGTGGGTGATTATAACCGATGAGGGGTGGTGCGGCACTGTACCCTTAGCCGCTGTTTGGCTGACGATTGCCCTGTACAATAGAGCGCTGGGAGGAAACATGACAACTATAAAACGTTGGATGTTGCTGGGTTTGATGGGCGGACTGATACTGAGTGGCGGGACGCGGCCCGGCCGGGCGGATGATGCCCCGACGGCTTTGCAACCGCGTGTGCGGCTGCCGTTGATCATGAATAGCCAGGCCTGCACCGCAACGACGGGTCAAACATACGGCCGACTCTCGCCCTACGCTCCGTACGGCGGTGATCCGAGCACGCAGCCCGATATGAATCTGGCGGTACGCGGCTACGAACCGACGACGGCCTTTCTGGGTCTGGTGGATTACGCCGGCTCGATCGATCCGGCGGCGCCCCAATTTCCCAGCCTGTTTGCCGACAATCGCACGGCGACGTTCCGCAGTGCTTACAAGGTCTATCGCTGGGACTGGACGTGTAACTGTCGCGGCGGCTTGATCACGAAATGGGACGTGACGCTGGCCGGGCTGGCTACGGCGCCGGGGGAGGTCGTCCGGTTGCCGGTGGCCGGGTATGACATCGGCGGCGGGTATGGCGCGATGGTGATCTACGCAGAGCCGCAGCGATTGACGTTGAAATACACGCGCGACGATAATGTGGTGGCGGGCTACACCATCCATCTTGAGAAGGTGTGTGTCGATGCCAACTTGCTGGGGCTCTATCAGCAGCTCCACGCGGCGGGACGCGGCGAGTTGCCTGCGTTGTGGCCGGGTCAGCCGCTGGGCCGTGCTGCGGGTAATGAGATCGGCGTGGCCGTGCGCGACACCGGCTCGCTGCTCGATCCGCGCTCGAGGAAAGATTGGTGGCAGGGGAGATGACAATGAGCAAGGCACAATTAACAATGCCCAATGACAAATGAAAAATGATGAGTGAATCTTCATGCACCACGCATCACGCATTCGCCTTCACGCACCACGCAACCCGCACCACGTTGCGGTATAATCGGGCTATCTCAGATCAGGCGGAGGGCGCGATGCGGCAAGAGGTGCTGACGTGGACCGAGGTGGACAAGTTGATCGACGAGCTGCTGCCCCAGATTCGCGACTCGTTCGATTCGATGTTGATGATCACGCGCGGCGGGTTGGTGCCGGGCGGCATCCTGGCCGAAGCGCTGGACATCAAACACGTGCTCACCGCCGCGGTGCGCTTTCCGGCTATTGAAGAGAAGATGCTGGCCTGGCCCACGTTCTTGCAGTTTCCCGAAGATGAACTCTTGCGCGATCGGCGGGTGCTGATCGTCGATGATGTGTGGGGCAGCGCGCGCACGATTAACACCGTGCGTGGCCGGGTGGAATCAGCGGGTGCGTATCCGCAGGTGGCCGTGCTGCACTACAAGCCGGCCGAATCACTGTTTAAGACCAGGAAGCCCGACTACTTCGCCGCCGTCACCGATGCCTTCATCGTTTATCCGTGGGAGACCAGGCACAGTTCGTTCGATGTGCGACTGCTGGAAAATGCTCCGATGGGGTGACGGTAGATTGGTAAATTGGTAGATTGGTCAATCAGTTGATCGGTAACTGGTGAATGGTCAATCGGTCAATCGGTCAATCGGTAACTGGTGATTAGTTCAGTATGGACGACGAGGATCAGGTGATGAGCCTGATACTCG
>JACRBO010000528.1 GCA_016219235.1 Chloroflexota bacterium | reverse complement strand
TGACGAAATCGAAGTTGCCGACCGGCTGATGATTGTGCAGCGCGAGCGAGAGGTAAATTTTGTTCATTAGCGCTCAACTGGAAACAAGTAGGCAAGTAGACAAGGAAACAAGGGCATTGCATATTGTTCATTATTCATTGTTAACCCGCCGGCACATATCCCACGGTCGTGCCGCTGGGCACCATCACGCCGGGGAAGTCCGTCGCGTGCGCGTCACTGGCGACGATGCAGTTGCGGCCCACTTTCACGCCCGGCGGCACCGTGGCATTCTTGCCCACCAGCGAGATGCCCGAAGTGAGATCGTTCAGCGCATTGGGACTGTAGTCCACGCCGTAACCGACATGCGCGTTGGGCTGAATGACACACTCTTTGTCGACGATGGAGCGATCTACCATCGCGCCCGCCTCGATGACGCAGTCGGTCAGCACGATCGAGTTGCGCACCACCGCACCCCGACCGACCTTCACGCCCGGCGACAGCACGCTGTATTCCACGGTGCCTTCGATGACGCAGCCGTCGGTGATGAGGCTGTGCGCCACTACCGCGCCCGTGCGAATGTTGACGGGCGGCCGCTCTTCCGATCGGGTGTGGATGATCCAGTTGCGATCGAGCAGATCGAGCGGCGGCTGATCGGCCAGCAGATCCATGTGCGCTTCCCAGTACGCTTGCACCGTACCTACATCAACCCAGTAGCCGTTGAAAGGATACGCATACACTTTGTGCGTGCTCATTATTTTGGGGATGATGTCCTTGCCAAAGTCATGCGACGATCTGGGATCATTAGCATCGTCGCGCAGCACCTGGCTGAGCACTTCCGTGTTGAAGACGTAAATGCCCATCGAGCCGAGGTTGCTCTTAGGCAGCGGCGGCTTCTCTTCAAAACCAATGATGCGGCTGTCCTTGTCGGTCTCCATGATGCCAAAGCGCGACGCTTCATCCGGCGACACTTTCAACGTCGCAATCGTCACATCGGCGCGCTTTTCCTGATGGAAGGTGATCATATCGTCGTAGTTCATCTTGTAGATATGATCGCCGCCCAGCACCACCACAAAGTCCGGCTTATGATGGCGGATGAAATCGAAGTTCAGTTGAATGGCGTCCGCCGTGCCCGCATAGCGTTCCATTTCGCCGATACGCTCGTAGGGCTGCAACAGCCACACGCCGCCGTGCAGGCGGTCCAAATCCCACGGTGAACCGGTGCGGATATGATCGTTCAGCGAGCGGGGCCGGTATTGCGTCAGGATGCCCACCGTGGTGATGCCCGAGTTGGTACAGTTAGACAGCACGAAATCGATGATGCGGTATTTTCCGGCAAAGGGCACGGCCGGTTTGGCGCGTTTCTGCGATAAGATGCTGAGTCGGCTGCCGCGTCCGCCCGCGAGAATCATAGCCAGTGCATGCATGATGGGGACCCTTTAGGAGTGATTGGTAATCGGTAACTGGTAACTGGTGATTGGTAATCGGTTGACTGGCCGACCAATTGACCAGTTACCAATTGACCAGTTGACCCATCACCGTCGATGTGCCTTAATCGCGGCCTGATACAACGCCACATACTGCTGCGCCGAAACCTGCCACGAAAAATCGGCGGCCATATCACGCCGCTGAATGGCCGTCCAACGATCGGGTTCTTGATAGGCCGCCAACGCCCGATCGAGTGCACTGAGCAGACCGGCCGCCGTGGCCGGCTTGAAGACAAAGCCCGTGCCGCGAGCGGGCGCGCGTCCCGCATCGATGACGGTATCGGCCAGGCCGCCGGTCGCCCGCACGACCGGCACGGAACCATAACGCATGGCGATGAGTTGCCCCAGTCCGCACGGCTCAAAGTGTGACGGCATCAAGAACAGATCACTGCCGCCGTAGATCAGGCGCGCCAGCGGCTCGTTGAAGTCATGCTCCACGCCCACGCGGCCCGGATAACGCGCTTTGAGTTCGGCCAGGGCCGCGTGATATTTTGCGTCGCCGCTGCCCAGCACAGCCAGTTGCACATCGTTCTCAAACAACCGATCGGCCACGGCGACGATCAAGTCCAGGCCCTTTTGATCGTACAGGCGCGTCACCAATCCGATCATGGGCGTGCGCGGTTTGCGCTTGAGGCCCAGTTGGTCTTGCACGGCACGCTTGTTGATGGCCCGCCGCTTGAGGGTGGCGGCGGTGTAAGTCGCGGCTAGACGCGCATCGGTCGCCGGATTCCAGTCCGCATAATCGAGGCCGTTCAGAATGCCGCTCACCTGTCCGCGCCGCTGGCGCAGCAAATCGTTTAGGCCTTCGCCCATCTCAGGCGTCAGAATCTCGGCGGCATACGTGGGGCTGACGGTGTTGACCACATCGGCGTGTGCGATGCCGCGCGCCAGCCAGTTGACGCGGCCGGGCGGCTCGCCGGGGATGCGGCGGGGTCGATCGGAGAAACCGGCGAATTGCCACAACGCATCGCCGCTGAGACCTTGATACAACAGGTTGTGAATCGTAAACACGGTGGCAATCGACTTGAGTTTGGGATCGCGCCGCTCACGCAGGGCCAGCTGCGCCAGCGCACAGCCCGTGTGCCAGTCGTGTGCGTGGACTACGTCCGGCGCCCAATCCAACGCGCGGACAAACTCAATAGCCGCGCGGCTGAAGAACGTAAACGCCATCACCTCATCCGGCTCGCCGTATACCCGATCGCGCCCGAAGAAACGCTCGTCCCACACAAAGTACGTGGGCACGCCCGAGAAAGTGGATTCGACAATCTCCGTTGTGCGCGTGTCAGCGCCCGCCGGGACATCGATAAACCGATCGACCCGTTTGAGGCCGAAGTGTTTGCCATCAATCGGCCGATAGCGCGGCATGATCACGCGCACATCGTGGCCCAGTTCCTTCAAGGCCAGCGGCAGCGAGCCGACGACATCGGCCAGGCCGCCGACCTTGAAGAACGGCGTGCATTCGGCCGCGATGAACAGAATCTTAAGGGGCGAGACCGGCTCTGTTTTGACGGATCGAGGTGTACTCATAATGGAATCCGATCGGGAAAGTGAGTGGCTTGCGGATAATACTAGCACAGGCGACAGAGCTAGTCAAAGAAATGGGTAAGCCACACCACAGAAATAAAAAGAGGCAGCGCATGAGTCGTTGCCTCTTTGAATCTCAACTACCGACCGTTACTTGCCCAGTCGCTTCTTGAATTCAGCCTCCAGCGCGGGCACGATCTGGAACAGGTCGCCGACCACGCCATAGCGCGCCAGTTTGAAGATGGGCGCGTCGGCGTCTTTGTTGATGGCGACGATCACTTTCGCCGAGCGCATGCCGGCCTGATGTTGAATCGCGCCGCTGATGCCGCAGGCAATGTACAGATCGGGCGACACGGTCTTGCCCGTTTGACCCACCTGGTTTTTGTACGGAATCCAGCCCGCGTCCACGGCCGCGCGGCTCGCGCCCATTGCGCCGCCCAGCGTCTTCGCCAGTTCGGCCACAGGCTTGAAGCCGTCCGGCCCGCCCACACCGCGCCCGCCCGAAACGATGATGCGCGCATCGGTGAGGCTGACCTCGCCATCGCCCTCGACGGCGAAGCCGGTGACTTTGCTGGCGATCTGATCTTCGCTCAGCACGGGCGCAACGGCGACGACTTCGCCGGTCTGGCCCGTCGCTTCCGGCATGGGGAAGGCGCGCGATCGAGTGGTGATCACGATCGGGCGTCTGGCCGGAACGATGACGTTCGCCAGCAATTTGCCCGCGTAAACGGGGCGCGTGGCGATCAACTGTCCCTCTTGTTCTTCGAGCGCGGTGCAGTCGGCGATCGTGCCCGTTTCCAACTCGACGGCCAGGCCGCTGCTCACATCACGGCCGCGCGCGGACGCACCCGCCATCACGACCTCGGGCTTCACCTCTTGCGCGATTTTCGTCAACAGCGCGATGTAGGGTTCAGGGCGGAAATCATTTAACGTGGCGTCGTCACACACGATCGCTTTATCGGCGCCCAACGAAATCGCTTCGGCGGCGATGGCGGCGGCATTCTGCCCGAACACAGCCGCGGTCACGGCGCCACCGTTGGCGATGCGCTTTGCTTCGCCCAGGCACTCATACGAAATGGACACGCCCGCACCGTTGAAGGTTTCGATCCAGACTAAGATATTGTGGGCCATGATTAGATCACCTTCTCCGCCATGAGTTTATCGGCCAGCGCGGCGGCGATGGCTTGCGGCGAATCGCCCGCGATCAATTCGACGTTGCCGGTGCGCGCGGGCAGCGGGAAGGTCTTGACCCACTGCGCGGCGGCGTTGGCGCGGCCCACTTTAACGGCATCGGTGCCGATAGCGGCTGCATCCAGCGTGGGGATGGGCAGCTTGCTGGCCTTGCGAATATTCATGAACGAGGGATAACGCGGCTCATTGATCTCTTTGACCACGCTGATGACCACGGGCAACTTGCTGCCCACGCCCTGCCGGCCCTGCTCCAGCGAGCGCGTGACTTTAATCGATCTGGCCGCCGGATCGAGTTCGTCGATCTTCGCGACGTACGATAGAACCGGCCAGCCCAATCGGCGCGCCACACCCGCGGGCACCAGGCCGGTATCGCCGTC
>JACRBO010000536.1 GCA_016219235.1 Chloroflexota bacterium | reverse complement strand
CTCAGTGCCACTGGCTTCGTGGATCAATTTGGGCATACGGGCCAGATCATCCAGCATGCCCAACGCCCGGGTGGGATCGATGACTTGATAGCGCAGATCGATCAGACCGCCATCGGCGGTAACGGTAGTGCGGACAATGCGAATGCCCCAGCGCTCTTCCAGCGCGGCGGTCGCCAGCGATTGGCCGGCGGCGGCGTCCGGCGTACCCATCAGCCGCGCCGCAAACACCGCGCCGATCAGCAGGATGGGCAGCACGATCGGGATGAGGTAGCGCCAATAACGTCGTTGTGATGAAGAAGATGTAGATTGAGTCATGGAAGATTTTCCTGTCCCTCACCCCACTACCCCTCTCCCAAAATCACGCGAAGCGTTTCGATTTTGGGAGAGGGGGTTGAGGGGTGAGATTTAACTACGGCAGATCAAACGCATCAACGTCGTGATTGGCGGCGGTCAGGCCATGCGCCGTGCCGTCGAAGTACACCGACCACACACCGGCGTTGTAGAAGACCACGTCCTCATCCTGAACCGTCCCCAGACCCGGCACAGCCGTGTCCGTTGCAAACGACAGGTAGAAGTGCGTGGCGTCCACCCGCACAAAACCATCGACGTTGGCCGCGCCTGCCAGGCCGTTAGCCGTGGCATCAAACACCCGGCTGAACGACGTGCCATTCCAGGCGTAGATGTCGGCATTATCGGCCGTGCCGCCTGCGCCCGGCGGATTGGTGTTGCCCACCGTGGAGAAGTACAACACGCCGCCCACGATGTCGATCGCATCGATGTCCTGGTTGGCGGCCGTCAAGCCCTGTGCTGTGCCATCAAAGTACACTGACCAGACACCGGCGTTGTAGAAGACCACGTCTTCATCCTGAACGGTGCCCAGACCCGGCACAGCCGTATCCGCGGCGAACGACAGATAGAAGTGCGTGGCATCCACCCGCACGTAGCCATCCACATTGGCCGCGCCCGGCAGACCATTGGCCGTGGCATCGAACACGCGGCTGAAGGCCGTACCGTTCCAGAAGTAGGTGTCGGCATTGTCCGCCGTGCCGCCCACACCCGGCGGATTGGTGTTGCCTAACGTCGAGAAGTACAACAGGTCGGCAACGCTGCTGACGGTCAGGTTCACACTTGTCACCAGGCTCCAGTTACCGGCCGCGTCCTTCGCACGCAGGTACAGCGTGTGGCTGCCCGGCGTCCAGCCGCTGACGTTGATCGTGGCCTGGATTCCTTCACTGCCACTGTTGAACGAACCGTCCGTCGCCGTCATCGGCGCAGCATTACCGGAGCCGGGATCACCGCCCTCGAACCACTCGGCCGCGACGATGTTGGACGCGTCAGCCGCCGTGGCCGCCAGCGTGATCGAGGCCGCACCCACGGTCGGGTTGGGCGACGCGCTCGCGCCGGATACGGTTGGCAGCGTCTTGTCGATCACCAGCGGTGTCGAACTGGTTGCGCCCCAGTTGCCAGCCGAATCCTGGCCGCGCACGATGATCGAGTGCGCGCCTTCGGGCAGCGCATTCACCGTCGCCAGCGGAATCAGCGCATAAGCGTTTTCCGTCAGGGTGTTGTATGCACCAACGAGCGGCGTCAGCGGGAAGCCGGTGCCCGGCGCACCCAGCGTATCGATGAAACCTTCAGCCGCATTGAGGTTGGCGTTCGCGCCGCTCACCGCCGCATCATTCAGCGTCGCATCCACCCGCACCGCAAACGTCACGGGATTGAAGCCCTGTGCGCCGTTGTTGGGCGTGGGCGCAGCCGTCAACGCCGTCACGCCCGGCCCGGTGCGATCGATCAACACGCTGGCGCTGCCGAATGCGCCCCAGTTGCCAAACGCATCCTGACTGTGAATGTACAGCGTGTGTGCGCCTTCCGATAGGCCCGTCAGCGTCCCGGCGGGCAGCACGCCTGTCAGACTGGCAATGGGCGCGATCTGATTCAACGTCAGCGCGGTGCCTGTGCCATCGGCGCCCGTTGCGTCGATGAAGTACTCGGCGGCGGTGACGTTGGCATTGCCGGTGGCGGCGTCATTGCCGGTGGCCTGCACGCCCACATCGGCGTTGCCCTGCGAGACGTTGGGCGTCAACACAATACTCATTGTCGCGGGACCGGTCTTATCGAGCGTGATGACGACCGCGCTGAATACGCCCCAGTTGCCGGCCGCGTCCTGCCCGTGCACGTACAGTGTGTGACTGCCGCTGGACAGCGTCGCCAGCAGGCCGGTGCTCAACGTTGCCGTCGCGTTTTCGGTGGCCGAATCGAATGTGCCATCGACCGCCGCGAGCGCCGTGCCGGAGCCGTTCGCGCCGGGCGTATCGATGAAGTACTCGGCCGCCCCGATCGCGCTGTTGCCGCTCGCCGTATCGTCGATCGCCGCCGTCAGATCAACGGCGACATTGCCGTCACTGGTAGCGGGCGCGGCGGCCACGCTGCTGGTGGTCGGGCCAACCGTATCGCCGCCGGGCGCACCGGCCGCGACATTCAAGAAAGTGAGGAGACCGCCCGCGGTCAACACCCCGCCCGATCGGCGGCCGGCGTTGTGCAACCGCTGGCTGGTGTCATACAGCGGATACTTCCGGCCGGTGGCGGAAGGCATTGTTACCAGCGCATCGAGCGTTTGACCGGCAGGCAGCGTCTCCGCGACGACGGTGTACGGGTGAGCCAGCGGGCTGGCGTCGTAGCCCAGCACCGTCTGGCGAACGCCCAGCAGGCCGATCGCGTGTTGATCCAGGCCCGCATTGACGTACCGCAGCAGGACACGATTGCCGGCCGTCACGTCGATGGGAGCCGTGTTGGAATACACCTGCCCGTTGATCAGCCAGTAGCGAGGCGCGTAAGTTTGAAAACTGAAGCCGGCGGGATCGGCATTGAACGCCGGATCGATCTCGTGGAAGATCAAGATCGCTTCGTCGTCAAAGGCGCTGGCCGCCGTGCCGTAGGCCGAGTTCGCGTCAACGGCCGATCGGACGATGAGCGCCCCGAAGAGGCCCATCGCCACCTGGCGTTGGCCGTTGGCCGTCGGCCCGGCTTCGTAGAGGTACGTGCCCGGTCGAGTGGCCGCAAACGTGTAGGTGGTCGTGCTGCCGACGGCGGCACCCGTCACATCCGGCGCCAGATCCTGCGCAGGCAGCGTGAGCGAGGTCGCATCGGCCAGGTCATTGTGCAAGACAATCTCGATCGTCTCGCCTTCGTTAACGATCAGCAGCGGGCCAGGCGAAGTGGCCGCCCCCGCCGCCGAATCGGCATAGCCCCAGATCGTTACTGGCGAAGCGATGCCGGGCAACGTGATCGAGCCGGTTTTGGCCCACAACTCGCAGGTGCGCGTTGAACCAACCAGCGTACACGTGCTGGCGGGCAGCGCGGCCGGCAAGGGCGCGGGCAGCGTCGGGCGCGCGTTGACGCCGCTAACGCCGATTAGCAAAGCAAACACGCTGAGTAGGATGCTCAAGCGAAGTGGATTGAAAAGTCTGGCGTGCATGGTCAAAGTCCTTTCGCGTGGCGCGTGCGCGCCCTTACGGGCAGGCGTTCGGCAACGGCGGATCGATGCGCGTATACGTCGCCATGCCGCTCATCGTCACGCCCCACGACGTCATCTGCTGCAGGGCATGGTTGTGCGCGATGTGATAATACTCGCCACACTCGTTGAGCGACGTGACGCCGACCGGAAATACGTCTTGATAGCCCAGATACGGGCTCCCGCTGAAGTATTGGCCGTAGGTCAGGTTTTGCAGCTGCGGAACCGTGATCGGCACCGTGTTGTTGATGGGATTCCACTGCTCGATGTCGGTCCAGTTGAAGGTCACGTCCCACGTCTGGCCCGGACCGACCGGGATCGAGAATTTCTCGAACGACAGGTCTTCGCCGCTCGTGCCCTCCATGGGCGAACCGTCACGGCCAATGACGCGGCTGTTGTTGCCGTGCGGATGGAAAGGATAATCTTCCGTGCCCGCGCTGAGGTAGCGCACCAACGCCGGATCGGGATTGGTCGTGGCGTCGTAGGGACTGATGTGCGCCAGCGCGCCGTAGGGTTGATCGGGCAGCCAGGCGGCGTCATTAGGCGCCAGGGTGTCGGGGAAAGCCCGACCGTTGATCAGCCAGTAACGCGCCCGGTAGTTGTTCTGATTGAACACCTGATTGCGCTCGGCCGCCTGATGCACATACGGATCGATCTCGGACAACAGCGCGATGAATTCGGTGCCGGCATTGAAGCGGCTGTTCGCGCGGTTGTAGGCGTAGTTTGCGCCCAGCGTAGGCCGCACGATCAACGCGCCGAACAGGCCCAGTTGCACCTGTTTGGTGGGTTCGGTGCCGCTCTGATACAGATAGGTGCCGGGCTGCGTGGCTACGAAACTGTAGGTCACGCTGCCGCCATTCGCAGCGGCCACATTCGTGAGCGAGGTCATGACCCCGCCGCCGTCAAACTGCGGTTGGGCGGGCGCGCCGTTCGCTAACACCTCGTCCTGGCCTGGAAAGACGATCGAGACCGGCTGGGACAGCGTGTTGTTTAAGATCACGGTGACCGTGTCACCTTGATTCACACACAGCACCGGCCCGGGATGCTGAAACGCGCCATTGCCATTGGCATAGCCCCACATGTAAATCACATTGCCATCCGGCAGATTGATGTAGCCGTCGGTGGCCGTCAAAGTAAACGTCGGCCCGGTGGTGCACACGAGGCCCGATTCAGCCACCTGGGCCTGAGTGCGCTGAACGGCCGAGGCCGGGATGAGGGCTGTGGCGAGCAAGGCGCTCACCGCAACCACAATGCGCTGCAAGCGGTTCAACGCTCGGCCCGTCAGCAGACCGTGCATCGCCTGGAATAACAGTGGTAATCGCAAACGTGATGGTCGCATGGTTGGCTCCCTTCTCCTACGTATTCGGCGCAGTTTGCGCCGGCAGACCACTCGGCACGATGCGCACGTCCGTCAGCTGTCCGCCATAACCCGCGCCTCCGCCAGTGTTGAGCCGGTGCAGGTTGCGGTTGTACAGGCGATACGTGGTCAGTGCGGCGACGGGCGGCGCGGTGAAGATCGCATCGACGCTTTCGCCCGCACCGATCACGATCGTGTTGGTCTCGTAACTGAGATCGGTCCCGTCGCGCCCGCGCAGCAGCGTGGCATCTTTGCCGACGACGCGCAGCTTGAGGCCGCCCAGCGTCATCGACTGCTGTTTGAAGCCCAGGTTCGCAAAGCGCAGCAACACACGCTCGCCCGCGTTGGCCTGAACTAGCGATGAGATGGGTTGATAGCGCAGCCGCTCGCCCACCGAGCCGGACGGATAGTCCGTCATCGGATCGAAGTTGGCTTCCAACGTGTCGGGATAGACGCGCCCGTTCAGCAGGTAAAAATCGGGGCGATAGTCCGTCCACTCGGGCAGTTGGATGTGCGCGTCGGCCCAGTGAGACTCGGCCCAGACTTCGCTGAGGAACATGGCATACTCGCGATCGTAGCCGGTTGATCCGTCGCCATCGTTGTATGCATACTTGCCGCTGGGATACAGCGCCGTGTTGCCGTTCTGCGCCGGGCGAATGAAGATCGTGCCCGTCATGCCCATGTGGACGTGCTCGGTGTCTTCAAAGTGACAGTGATACATGTAGGTGCCGGGTTCACGCGGCCGATAGAAGTAGGTCAGATCACGATTGATCGGTACGGCCACCGACGATGACGGCTCACCGTCAAACATCGGGATGGCGTTGCGGAAACCGTGCCAGTGCACCGTGTGCGAGTCGGTGAGGTCAGGCCGCATGGCCAGGCCCAGGTTGCTCAACTGAATGCGATAGTCGACGTTCTCGTCGGCCCAGAGCAGCGGCGCGGAGGCTTGCGCCTTCATTTTTTGATCTTGAATCTGCGTACCGGTCAGGCCGGTGACGTCCCGAAAGCCAAACATATACGTCGTGTACGGCGCCGGCGCAAGCACATCGGGATGATAAGGCGGAATCGCCGGAGAAGGCGGCAGATAGATCCAACCATCCGTGCCTACCAGATGCACATCGGGCGCGGCTGCCTGCTGGGCGGGCGACAGCGCGATCGGCCGCAAGACCGTGCGTAACATGGGTGTAGCGCCCACGCTGGCCAGCGTCAGGCCCCCGCCTAACCTTAGAAAATCGCGGCGCGACAAGTGACGTGAAGGTGGTGTTTGAGTCATGCTGGTGTCTCCCTTGGTGTCTGCGTCCTCGCCTCAGACTTTTCGGCTTCGGCGAAGACGCAGACTGTGAGAAGTTGATCGACTACCCGACTTAGGGCCGTTGCAGCGCGCCCAGGCCAGTGCTCGTGGCCGCGTCAGGGGCCAAGAGATGATTCACTTCAAACGGCAGTGGCAGCGGCGCAATATCCGTAGTCTTGATGCCGCCGCTGAGCTTTGCGGCTGCGATACTCAGCGGGGCAGCCACTGAACCACCGCCGAAGTCGTTGATACGGGCATCGCCGGCTCCGATGTTGGTGGTACCGATGAAGGCCACGCCGATCTGACCACCCGCCTGCGCCAACGCGGTCGGCCATGGCGCAGCGCCGCTGGTGACGTTGGTGCTGCCGATCAGGCTGCCATTCTTGTAGACGCGCACTGTGCCGTCTTGCAGGGCTTGCGCGCCAAACTGGTCGCTGTTCACAAATGTGACGGCTGGCAGTGTCGCCCGAACCACCCAGCCATTGACCGGATCGAGTGTCTCGATCCGCACCTGGCTGGCGGGCCGATTGTAGATGACCTGGATCATGGCGGTACTTCCGCCGGTGTTCTTCAGCACCAGGTCTTGCTCGCTGGCAGTGGTGGACACGTCCGTAAAGGTGAAGTAGGCTTCCTGGTTTGCGCCAAAGGCAGCCGTCCAGCGAATCTGGCTGGCGCCGCTGCGCACCTGCAAGGTGTTGGCATTCACGCGATAACCGGTGGAAGGCGTGCTCCAGTTGGCTCCCAGGTTCGTGTTGTTGGCCCGATTGAAGGTGTCTAAGACCGCCGTGGCCGGGAACGGAGCGACTACTGCCGCGATTTCATCCGCACCCATGTCGAAGCCGCCGCCAGCCGGACGGGTCTGACCATCGTAATCGGTCGCGGGTGCGGCCACACCGCTCTTGCTGGCTGCACCGCCGTTTTGCGCCGCCGACGCGCTCTGGAGGTGATAGTCGCCCAGCAAGGTTACAGGCGCATCGACCGCCACGATGATCGGATCGATGAAGCGCGGATTGCCGCGCCACGGCAGCACCGATACCGAGGTGTCATACTGCGTGACGATCTGCGGATCGGTCCCGACGACGTTGGACGCATCAGCAATGGTGCCCAGAGTGACTTGCAACAACGAGTTGGTTGGCGCAAGCAAGCCGGTGCCGTCGGATACGCCCAAATCCCAGTAGTTAATCGGGCTGGGATCGCCCGCCAGGCCAAGGCCCGCGACACCACCACCCGCCCAGGTACCCGCGCGGTTCTCCCAGAAGATGTTGTTGAACAGCAGCGGATTACTGAACAGCGGCGAACCACCCGGCAGCGTGGCTTGCAGCAGCGCGCTGTTGCGTGAACTGGACAGACCCGCCGGAGCCGGCTGCCCGTTGCTGGTGACCGCCGTCGCCGTGGTCAGATTCTTCATGATCGTGTTGTTGAACACGCGCACATCCGGCGCATCGTTGAGGCTGATGCCGCCGCCTTCGTGCGTGGAGATGTTATTCACGATCAGGTTGTTGTAGACATTCATCGGGAAGTTGCCCGCCATCAGGAAGCGGATGCCGCCGCCGTCGTCATTGCCCAGGTTTGCCTGGATCAGGTTGTTGTAGATGTCCACCGGGCCGGAACCGGGCGACAACAGCGCCGGATCGGCTGGCAGTTCACCCGCGATCATGATCCCGCCGCCCTCGTCGTACGAGCGGTTGAAGTAGATGCGATTGTGGTGAATGCTACCGTTGGGGCTGTAGCCATAGTGGCTGACGCCGCCGCCATACTCGGCCGAGAAGTTGCCGCAGATGTCGTTGTAGGCGACCTCGTACCCGTCGGAGCCGGAGAACAACCCGATCGCGCCCGCCAGATTTGTGCCGCCGTTGGCGAGGATGCGGTTATTAGCGATGCGCACGCCATCGTTTTGATTGTCGTTGGCTGCGCCGGGCAGATGCGGCGTGCCCAGACGAATCGCACCGGCATACGCGCCGCCGTTGCTGCGCAGGATGTTATTGGTGATTTGCAGGTAGCGCGCGTAGGCGTTGGCGAAGATGCCGCCGCCCTGCACGGTGACGATGTTCTGCGCGCCCGGCTCAGCGCCTGGCAGGAAGTTGGGGAAGCCCTGCTGATCGCCGCCCTGGATCGTGAAACCATCGATCGTGGTGGGGTAGCCCGACGTGAGTTCGCCGTCCTCCACGAGCAGATAGATCACCGGGCCTTCGTACATAGTCTGGTTGCCGTCCCAGGTCAGACCTTCCACGAACACGCGCCAGTTTTCCGAGTAGTCGGTGTCGCCTGTCATGCGCACACCGTCGATGGCCGAACCCGGCACGAATGAGCTGTCGGCACGCACACCGCCCGGACCGACGCCCTGCAGTTTCACTGACTCGTAGATCACCAGATTTTCGTAGTACAGGCCCTGCGGGTTGAACAGCGTCGGCGTGTCAGGGTAGACTACCACCAGTGAATCATCGCCCTGCCCGGCAGCGGCATCAATGGCGCTTTGAATGGTGGCATACGGATGGCAGGGGCCGACCTCGTACAGAGCAGGACTGTAACCCGCGCCCGCCGCCAGCGAACCGCCGCCGAAGTCATTGATGCGGGCGTCGCCGGCTCCGGTGTTGGTGGTGCCGATGAAGGCCACACCGATCTGGCCGCCTGACTGCGCCAGCGTGATCGGCCACGGATTGGCGCCACTCGTGACATTGGTGCTGCCGATCAGAGTGCTGTTCTTGTAGACGCGCACGGTGCCGCTTTGCGATGCTCGCGCCACAAATCGATCGCCATTGGCAAACGTAGCACCCGACAGCGTTGCACGCACTACCCAGCCATTGACCGGATCGAGTGTCTCGATCCGCACCTGGCTGGCGGGCCGATTATAGATGACCTGGATCATGGCGGTACCCCCGCCGGTGTTCTTCAGCACCAGGTCTTGCTCGGTGGCAGTGGTTGACACGTCCGTAAAGGTAAAGTAGGCCTCCTGGTTAGCACCAAAGGAGGCGGCTGTCCACCGGATTTGGCTGGCGCCGCTGCGCACCTGCAAGGTGTTGGCGTTCACGCGATAACCGGTAGTGGGCGTGCTCCAGTTGGCTCCCAGATTCGTGTTGTCGGTCCGATTGAAGTTATCCAGCACCGCGGTGGCCGGGATGGTGTCCGGTGTGAGGACATGGATAGTCAAGCCGTTGACCGTGCCCTGGCCATTGGCCGCTCGGACAGCGAGTTGATGTGGACCGCCCGCCGCGCCAACGGGCACCGTCACCACAATTTGCGAATCGGTCCAGGAGGTCACTGGCAGATTGAGTGTGCCATCCAACGTGACCTGACCTGCGCCTTGCGTGATGCCAAAGCCCTGGCCCTGAAGGGTGATGGTTCGCAGACTGTCCGTCACATAGGGCTGCGACACCGCAAACAACTGGGGCGTAGTCGAGTCCAGCGCGCACGACGGCGGCGCAGTGAACTGCGAACCCGGCGCGGTGATACTGACACCGATTTGCGTGGGCGCCAGGTCCGATGGTAGAACCGCGCCCGGCCAAATCTCGAAACTGGCCCCGATGGTGCGGTACTGCGGGTTATAGTTGGTGTTCAAGCGGCCCGGCTGGCCTGGATCGTTGCCCAGCATGTAGTAGACATTGGGGCAGACGCCGGAGGGCGTTGGACAGTTGATCGTGTTGGAGGATGGCAACAGCACTTCAAACACGCCGTTGGGATCGGACTGGATCGTCGTGATCAGGCGATTGGTGAAGTCGTAGATGCCGATCGGCATATTGGGTGCGCCGGCCTTTTCGCCCAGGAACAGATCGCGCTGATCGGTTTCCAGCGTCAGATCGTCGATGATGTACCCCTTCCACTTGCCGGGGATGGGCACTTCGGTGAAGAAGTTGAACGTGGGCGCGATCGAGCGGCCGTTGCCCAACGGCACCAGTTTCACATCGCACAACGGGCGCGCCATACCTTCGTACGGGCTGCCGCCGCCGTCGGCGAAGAGCGGATTATCGACAGCCTCCGGCCCGTCAACGCCGACACCCGCCACATCGACGGTGTGCAGCGCGCCCGCGCACGCCGGAGGCGGAACCTGCGGCACAAACTCGTCACCATCAAAGATGTTGATGTCTTCTTCTTTGGTGACTTTGTAAATGTCGTTGCCGAAGGCGTCTTGCGTGCTGACGATTTCCACCAGGTAATCACCGGCCGGTAACGGGGTCGGGTCGCTGCCGTCTGCGCACGCGCCGGTGTTCACGTCGAAACCTCCGGGGCCGAAGCAGCCGTCGCCGAAGCCGTAGTTGCCATCGAGCGTGGCAAAACCCGATTGGAATTGCAGACCCGTCATGGGCGCTTCCAGACAGCGGTAGCCGCCGGTGGCCGGGGGCAGCGCGTACTGATCGAGCGGATTGCCGTTGGCGTCACGCGCCTGGCAGTCTACGGGCTGCTCCCACGTTTCGGTAGGCGTCGTGTTCAGCAGGGCGGTTCGAGCATACGCGCCGTTCGCGTCAAACACATACTCGCCGTTTTCGTCGATGACGGCCCCGTACAGATTGACCGTCAGGCCAGGGATGCCGGGTTGCCAGCCTTCGACCGCCGCAAAGCGCGGATCGAGTTCATTGCGGGTGGTGTCGTAACTGACCGTGCCGACGATGCCGCCGTTGATACCGCGATCGTAAGGACGCACACCCCAGTCGAGGCGGCCCGTCTGGCCCAGCGTGGGCAGCACGCCCACATCGACGCCCGCACCCAGCACGGTCGTCTCAGTCGGTTGATTCTCGACTTGATAGGTGACGCCGGTGGTGTAGTAGCGATCGTTGTAGGCTTCGAGGATCATCCACGACCCCATCGGGTAGGCTTTCTCAAAGACGTAGCGGCCGTTCTGATCGGTGGTGGCCGCGATCGACATGCGGTCGATCTCGGTGTTGTCGCGATCTTTCAGCACCACCAGATAATCGGCAATGCCCGGCTCGCCGGGGTCTTGTTTGCCGTTGCTGTTGAGATCGTTGAAGACCGTGCCTTCGAAGCGGGTGAACCACCCGGTCAGGAAGGGGCTGCCCAGATCGGTCATTTGGCCGTTGGACACGGTCACTTGCAGCCAGTCCAGAATGTGGTGCAGCTTGCGATCCCAATAGGTGAAGAGATAGTTGCCGTCGGGGACGTGCGGGATGCTGAAGGTCCCATCGGGATTGGCCTGGCCGATGTAGACGGCAGTATCGCCGTTTTGCAGATCGGACAAAGCCACCCAGCCATCCTCAATCGGGCCGGTCACTTTAGCGCCGTTCAGCCCGTTCCATTCGCCGCCGTAGTAGGGCAGGCCGCCGCTCTGCGGAATGTACACGGCCGCCTTGACGACGGTGCCGCTGACGCCGCCTGTGACGGCGGTGTTCGTGAGCAGGTTCATGGGCCGCACAAAACCAAAGATCGTCCACGGGAATGGCTCGCCCGCGACGACGAATTCATTGTCCAGGCCGGTGCCGCCTTCTTGCAGCCACGTGTCCCAGCTCCACGAACCTTCCAGCGTGGTCGTCTCGATCCACGTCTCGCCGTCGGGCGGAATAACCAACACATCGTAACGGTTGGGTCCCAGGTTGGGGATGGCGATGTCGCCGTTGGCATCGCTGACCAGACACGCGCCGGTGTTGCCCGGCAGCGGATCGCCGTTGGCAGCATATTCGGTGCACAACGGATTGCCAAAGACATCGACGGTGATTTCGCCGAGGATGTCGTTGATGCTGGCGCGGAAACCGGCCAGGCCGCTCTCGCCGGGCGCATCGAATTGGCCGTTGGTCGAGGTGATGTCCTCGAAGACCTTGATGCGCATGGTGGCCGGCGGCAGCGGATGCGGCTGCACGCCCACCTCGACGATTCCGGGTGATTCCAACGGCACGCTGAAGTGCGCGCCGTCGATCTTATAGCCGTCGGCCAACACGGTAATCAGATATTTGCCGTCGGGCAGATCGAAACCGGTCGTCTCATTCAGGGTCGTGTTGTCGCCCTGCGTGAAGACGGGCGCGGCCCCGGGCACGGCGCGAATGGACGGCCAGTCGCAGCTGTCGGGATAACCGGGATTTTCGGGCGCGCAACCGGTCTCGCGTGCCTGTTGGGGGTCGCCGGTATTGTCGACGTTGATCATGAACTGGTAGGTGGTGACGGGGTCGCCCACGGTCACCGGGCCGCCGGGATGATCCGGCTCGGTGCGGGCGCTCACCACGCGCAGACGCAGCGAATTGGTCGTTGCCACCTGCGCGACCGCACGCTGAGGCGGGGCGGCCAGCGGCACGCCCGGCGCGATCAGCGCCACGATCAGCGCCAACTGAAGCGAGAGAGTTGCCAGAGTCTTCTTACGCAGCATGGTTTGCTCCTTTGATTGTGCTTCGTGTTGCCAGGTTGATGAAATCATTCGCTCCGGATGAGCGCTACCAGATCGGCGCTCTCGGTCGCTATCACTTGCTTGATGTCGTAGTGCTGGATGACGTTGTCGGCGATCTGGACCACAATGACGCGCAGGCGTCGGGCGAACTGAAAAGTGCTGAACAACTTCAACAGCCGCAGGGCCGCGCCTTCCTCACTGTCATTAATAACCACGGTGCGCGGCGCGAATTGAACGATAGCCCGTTTCAGCGCAGCCTCATCTTGATCGGACACGTCGTGCACGTCCAGATCGGCGGCGGATTTTAACAATTGCAACAGGCTGGTATCAAAGATCGAACCGCTATTGATGATCAACACAGGCTGGCGCATGGTTTGTCCATTCTGCTGCGCGGGCCGTGCTTCGCCGTTCATTAGCCTG
>JACRBO010000061.1 GCA_016219235.1 Chloroflexota bacterium | reverse complement strand
GTAATGGTAGGTGTGGCGGTGCGCAACGGCGTGGCCGTTGGGCGCAGTACGACAATCGGGGTGGCGGTGCTGCCCGCTGGTGGCGGCGGTTCAGGTGTCGGTGCGGCACAGGCGGCGACCATCAACAATAATCCGGCAAGTCCCAGGCAAAGTTTGATCTTCATAGCCAATCATACGCACGTTTCTAGTCAGGAGTTCAATCACTAGCAGCCTGACGTTAGTCGGTGTGACATTTGCCACTACAAGCGCAATCGCGCATCCAGTAAGATGCCTGTATGATGAGTGTGCACCGGCAACACTCCAGACAGGCAGACGACCATGGAAACTGAACCAAAAATCGAAAGTTTGCCTACCGAATTGGGCGAAGCCCTGCGCCACTTTGAGCGGGCACAGTCCAAAACCATGTCGCTATCCGACATTATACTGGGCGGGCAGGATGGGCTGGTCAACGTTCTAGGGGTGATCCTGGGCGTGGCCGCTGCGTCCAGCGATCAGCGTCTCGTCATCGCGGCCGGGCTGGCGGCGACGTTTGCCGAGTCGATCTCGATGGGCGCGGTGGCGTACACCACCACGCTGGCCGATCGCGATCATTACCTCAGCCAGATCGAGCGTGAGAAGCGCGAGATTCGAGACATGCCCGAAGTCGAGCGCGCCGAGATCGAGATGATCTTTCGCGGCTGGGGCTTTGAAGATGAGCTGCTCGATCGATCGGTTGAGCAGATCATGAAAGACGAGCGCGCCTGGGTGGATGTGATGATGCACAACGAACTCAAACTCGCGCCGGTCGATTCGGGCAGCGCCCTGCGCAGTGCGCTGGTCGTCGGCATCGCGGCCGTGATCGGGTCGTTAGTTCCGCTGGCGCCGTTCTTCTTCATGCCCATTACGCCCAGTATTATCGTGTCGATTATCATCACCGCGCTGACCCTGTTTGGCGTTGGCGCATACAAAGCCAGAACAATGGTCGGTCATCCGGGCAAGAGCGGCTTGCAGATGATGGTCATCGGCACTGTGTCGGCGCTGGCCGGCTACCTGGTCGGCGCGCTGTTCAGTGTTCCGCCCACGCCTTAATCAACGCAGCGATCAACCCCAACGTGCTCAACCCATACAGGCCGATCAGTCCGATCACCATCATGGATTGATCGGCCTGCCCACGGATCACCGCCACCCGATCGAACCACTGCCCGATCGGAATGGGCTGATACGCTTTGATCGCCAGTTGCCCATCGTCTGCCAACGCGGCCTCTGCCTGTGTGCCGCGCAGTCTGAGTGTGTAATGCGTGGCACTCGCGTTTGAGGCGGGCACGCGCAGCACCGTTGGATATTGCGACGTCATCTGCCGATGCTCGATCGGCCACTGCGCGATCACGCGCCCATCGGCCGACAGGGTCAATTCAGCGACTGGCGCGTCGCCATTCGCCCTCAGCCACACATCCACGCGCGAAGGTAGTGCAGTCAGTGCGCGGCCTGACTCGGCCTCATCGAGTGAGATGATCTGCCCGGCAGGCACATGCTCCGTGATAAGTTCTTCCCCGTAGTAGCGCGGCATGATCACACCGAACAGCGCACAGGCGTTCAGGCCAATCGCCCCGATAGCCAACGCTAACACCAGCGTGCGGCCGCGCCAGACGGCCGCCCAGCCTGCCGTCAACGCCAAAAACTGTGGCACACTGGCGGCCAGAAAATACCGGCCCTGAATCTTGAACGCGCCGCCCACCAACGCCAGTCGATAATCCAGTGCGGTATAAAATGCGATCAGGCCCAACGTGGCCGCGCCGCCCAGCAACCACGCCGCAACATCCGCCCGCCGACGGCGGATCATCGCCCACCCTCCACCAAGCACAGCGACCAACATGGTGCCATTCAATACAGTGTAGATCGCTTCAGGCAAAAACGTGTCGCGCCAGCCAAAGCCCGCCCACCATTCGCGCGTAAACGGCCCATAGCGCGTCAACCACGGATAGTGCAGCACGTACTCGATCAGTGGCACCGCGCGTTCCGGCGGGGGCGTGACCTTATACACATCGATCACGTCCTCGCCGCCGCTGACCACAAAGCCCGCATACCACCAACCCGCTAACACGACCGGCACTACAATCACGATCAGCCACGCCGACCAGTTCGTCCATCGACGATGGCGAACGATATTCCAAATGAGAATCATACCCACCAGCGGCAGTGCCGCCAGAAAACTGCTTTTGCTCAACAACCCGATGGTGAGGGCGACGCCCAGCAGCCCGCCGCGTTTCAGCGTCATGCCTTGCCGCGCGATCAGAATCAGCAGCCACAGCAAGAGCGCAAAACTCAGCATCTCCAGCGCGGCGTTATTGACGACCGACGTGAAGAACGTAAACGACGGCTGAAAACTGATCAGTGCCGCAGCCGCCAGAGCCAGCTCCGGCCGATCGGGCCACAGGGCGCGCGCCGCGCCATACGCACAGACGATCGTGCCCAGCCCCATCAGCACCGACAGCAGCCGCATCCACGCCAGCCGCGTCAGAATCGATTGATCGGCGGCCAGTTGATGCACCACCGCTTGCAGCGTGTAGTACAACGGCGGATGCTGCCGCACAAAGCCGCGAAACCACACGGGATCAGCCAGCGTCGTGCGGGCGGCAGGCTCATCGAGTTGGCGCAATAACCGATCGAGTTGCGCACGGCCCGCCGGTGACAGATCGATCGGTTCGCGTTGGCCGGACACCCTCAGCACATCGGCCAGTTCCCACAACCACACCCGCTCGATCGGTACGGCAGACGGCGGATTCACCGGCCATGTTTGCTGGCGCGCCACTTCTTGCGCGTAACCAAAATGTTGATCCTCATCGCTGGCCTGCCACGGCGGAATGATGATGCTCCATAGCCAGCCCTTCAAGAAGGTCACGATAAGCAGCGCAATGAACGCGCGCCGTCGCGCAGGCGGATGCGTGAGGAAATGCAGCGTGGACAACAAGCCAAACACGAAACTGCCATACAACAGGTACAGGCCGTGCAAGCCCATCGCGCTGAGCGTAAAGGCGAGGTTGCCGTGTTGCGCAAAGAAACGATACAGCTCAGCGTTGAGCGCCAACAGCCCGATGATTGCCAGCAACCCGACGGGCAGGCCCCACGCTGTCCCCGCGCTGAGCAGCAGGCTCAGCACCAACAGCCACGCCAACCCCGCGCTGACCCGGCTGCGCAGATCGAGGTTGAGGTCGCCAGGCAGATACTCCTCGCGCAAAATCAACTGCGTCCACGGCACGGCGCGATCGGCCACATCGGAGCGCAGCAGACCGCGCAATGTCCAGCGCTTCAAATGCGTGGCTTGCACGTCGGCCTGTAACCAGATGCGCCGGCCCGCACGCCGCAGCCGCGCCCCCAGATCAATGTCTTCGATGCTGGGCCGCGTGTAACGTTCGTCGAAGCCGCCCACGGCGTCGAAGGCTGCTTTGCGCACTGCGCCGCAGCCGGTCCAAAACGTCAACGCCTCGCGGTGGCCGTGTTGATGCACGTAGTGATGCAGCAAATTCTTGTAGCGCGAGGCCAGCCCCGGCGCAGGCGGATCATCATCGTAAGAACCAAATACGCCGTCGATGTCGGGCTGCTCGATCAAAGTCTGCTCGATGCGGGCCAGCGCTTCCGGCCGCACGACAACATCCGCATCGACAAAGACCAGCACGTCGCCGGTGGCCGCCGCCGCGCCGCGATTGCGCGCCTGCGCGGGGCCGCGTTGTCCGTTCGGCGTGATCAGCACACGCGCGCCATGCGCACGCGCCGGCTCGACCGATGAATCGGTCGAGCCGTTGTCGATCACGATGATCTCATCGGGCGGGCGCGTGCTCGCCTTCAGCGCGGACAACGATCGATCCAGATAGGCCGCGCCGTTGTAAACGGGCATAATCACCGACAGGCGCAAAGTCATGCAGCCACCCGTGGGCGCGCCCGCGCCGCGACAAAACTGCCCGTGCGATATTGCCAGCGCGACCCGGTCAAGTGTTGTGCGGCGATCAAGCATCGCTGTACCTGGCGCGTCAATGGCGGCCAGCGTAACCGATTGGCGATCGCAACGAGGGCGGTCGCGATGAGGCGCGGGTTATGCAGAATGGCCGTAGTCGCCGTGACGACGAAACCGGCCGCTTCCAATTCGGCTACGAGTTCGCCAATCGAGTACGAGCGCCCCATAAAATACGGCACAAAGCCCAATCGATGCGCCAGCCGCAGCAGCGGATCAAACACGTTCTGCCGGTTGTCCACTGTCACGATGAGTTGCCCATCGGCCGCCAGCACGCGGCGTAATTCGCGCAGGCTGCGATTCAGATCAGCCGGATCGCTAAAGTGATCGAGCGTGGAAGGTGAGATGATGAAGTTGAACGAGTGATTTGCAAAGGGCAAACAGCGCACATCAGCCGCTAAATAACGGCCCACCCGCGCCCGATCGTTTCCGCGTGCCTCGGCGGCCAGCGCGGGCGAAATGTCCATACCGACGATGACGCGCTCATCTCCGGCCATCTCCCACAGAAACGCATCCGGCCCCAGCGCTTCTTCAAACAGATCGGTCTTCAGCACACGCCCCGTCGACGGCAAGCCGCCCCACCGTTCGATCAGATCGAGGTGCGCCTGCCGCTTCAGCTGCCCCAGAAACGGATCGAGATAGTGCGGACGCGCTTGAGACTGTTGTGCGATAGTGTCCCAGTAGGCCGCGCTGATCGATCGGGCGGGCACCCGCCCCCAATGCCAGCGCCAACGACCCAGCCAGATCGTGCGCAGTGTGCCCGCGCGAACATAGCCCGCTTTCTCAATCGCGCGCACCGCAGGCTTATTATCGGGCACGGCCACGGCCACCAATCGGCGCACACCCGCTCGGCCAAGGATCGATTGCATGTACGCACCCCGCGCGGCGGCGGCATTGTAACCGCGAAAGTCCGGCACAGTGAATGATTCGTAGGAGTACACGTCATCGGGCGCGAGTTGAATCTCGCGGGAGAGGTAATCGATCCGCGCGTAACCGAAGGCCGCCCAACAGACGTGAACGAGGCGGCCTTGATGACGCACAATGAAACACTGTTGCCCGGCCACCCAGCGCCGCTGCACCTCGGCGGCGGTGGCGTCGGGGCGCAACGCCAGATAATCATTCAGTTCGGCGGCAGTCAGGATGCCCGTTTCCACCGGCTGCGCCGCCGAGGCTTGCAACGGCACGTCAGCGATGTCGCGCACGAACAGCGCCGCGCGGCGATAAGCCACTTCGCCCCAGACCTTAAACCACAGGCTGCGCCAACCGTCTTCCTGCAAGACCTGAGCCGCGCGCTGCAGAATGGCGCGCGGCATCCAGCGATTATTGGACATGAGGACTCTTCATCAAAGAGAGGATGGGCCGGACTTTGCCCTGAGCCGTGCGGGGCACTGAATCGACAAAGGTGAAGTCTAGCGTGAGGTCGGCGCCGCAGGTGCGCGTGAACTTCTCGGTCAGGCGGGCCAGCAGCGCAGTCTGATCGATGTCCGCCGCAGCGACGATGGCAACCTTGAAGTGAGTCAAACTCTGCTGCACGACCTGATACTGCCACACCTGCATCTCACCCGTAAAGATGATGCGGATCGCCTGCGGGTGCAGCAGTTGGCCGCCCGACAGTTGCAGCCAGTCGTCACTGCGACCCTGCGGCAGCGACAGGAGCGGCAGCGTCCGCCCGCACGCGCACTGGCCGGGCTGGACAGCGGCGATGTCACCCAGCCGGTAGTTGAGCAACACCGTACCGTGATTGATGAGATTCGATACGATCACGTCGCCGCTGACGCCGATCGGTTGATCGCGGCCCGCCGCATCGACGATGCGCACCGGGCAGACATCCGCATACTGGTGCAGACCGGTGTGCTGATCACACTCAAAGCCGAGGCGCAGCGCTTCGATGGCCTGATAACTGCTGAACACCGGCACGCCAAAGTCGGTTTCGATCCAGCGGCGCGTCGCCGGTGATAAGCCATCGGACGAATAGACGATGGCGCGCGGGCGATGCCGGACTTCGCCCTGACGCTGCACATACGCACAGAGTAAGTCCAGATACGAGCCATAGCACTGCACCACGGCCGGGCGCAGCTGTTGAATCAGCGCCCAGTTTTTCTCCGGCGAATCAAACAGCGACAGGTGGTGGCGTTGAATTACGAGACGGCCGGGCGTGAGGCTGTGCGCGTGCATGAAGTGCTGAATTTCCAGTCCGCTGCTCAACGGCGACCCGATCGAGACGTGCCGGTAGCCATGCGGCCGATCGGTCAGCTTCGCCAACAAGGCTCGTTCTCGTTCGTAGACGACGCGTGCCAGAAACAAACCCCGCGTATCCCAGTAGACAGTACGAGGCGCGCCGGTGCTGCCGCCCGTGCGCAGTTTGAGGTAATGCGAAATCGGCCGCTGTCGCGACACAAAGTAATCGGGAGTGTGCTGCAACTGCTCGCGTTCGATGACGGGCAGCTGCGCCAGATCGGCCGCACCGCGAAAATCCGCCGGGCGCAGCTTCAGCCGCTCGAGCGTGTCATGATAGTAGGGCACATAGCGGTAGGCATAGGCCACCATCGCGCGCGCCCGCCGATCGCGTTCACGCTCGAGCACAGCCAGTGGTTTGAATGGGAAAGCACTCTGTCCGCGTAACTGCGCGGCAAGAAAGACACTCCACCACCACCGAACCAAGAAACCGACTGACGTGGTCATAAGCCGGATCATTTTACATCAAATCGTTAGCGCGCGGCGGTATATTTCAAATTGTATGAGCGGGTGTCTGGCTGTTTTACGTCCGGCATCGCCCCGCTCGCGCCGGACACTCTTGGGCGCGAGTTTTTATCGTATTCGGCGTTTTTGGCGTTTGGCCGTCCTGCTTCGTTCTTCGATCTGACACTTGTCGGTGATTTAGGCTTCAATTGTGACTGACGGCCTATCGATTAAAGCGTACGATCAGGTGTATAAGTAGTGTTTATCAATCATAGCCAGAGATGATGTGCATGTTCCTTCATATGAATCGCCAATTTTCTCCGCCAGTCTTCCCGGACGACGAAATCAGGACCCGCCGGGCCAGTCTGGTCAACACGGGTCTGATCCTCGCCCTGACACATACCGTGGTTGTCCTGATCGCCATTTGGCTTGGCGGCCAAACCCCGGCCATCGTCACGGCCGCCGTGGCCGCGACCCTGGGAGTTTGCCTGGTGCTGTACCGCTGGCTGCGCCAGGGTCGGGTGGAACTGGCCGGCATCGGGATCCTGGTGTACGGCGTAGTGTGTATTACGTTAATTAGCGTGGGTCTGGGCACCGCCCAGACGCCGACCACCGCGTACTATGTGGGGCTGGTGATTGGCGCCGGGCTGTTGTTTGACTTGACCGGCATTATAGTGACCACTGCGCTGAGCTCACTGGCGGTCCTCGGCTTGATCCTGGCCGAGAACGCCGGGTGGCTGCCGCCGCACAATACCATCGGCACGGTCACGCACTGGGTGGTCTACACGGCACTCTTCGGCCTGATGGGCCTGTTGACGTTCATCGCCCTGCGATCGGAACGCCAGTCACTGCGGCGGGCCGATCGCGAAATTGCCGAACGCGAGCGGGTGGAAAAGGCGCTGGCGCGTGAGCACGATCTGTTGCGCACGCTCATCGACAACCTGCCAGACCTCATCTATGTCAAAGACACCGAGAGCCGGTTCCTGCTCGGTAACTACTCCATCGCGCACCATATGGGCGCCGCTGCGCCCGAAGAATTGCTGGGCAAGACCGATCGGGATTATTACCCGCCGTCACTGGCTGAATGCTTCTACGCCGACGAACAAGCCCTCATCCAATCCGGTCAGGCGTTGATTGACCACGAAGAGCCAAACATCGATGCCAACGGTGATCCATGCTGGATCTTGACCACCAAGTTGCCGCTCCGTGACAACCAGGGAGCGATTGTGGGTCTCGTCGGGATTGGGCACGACATTACCGGGCGCAGACGATTGGAAGAAGCGCTGCGCTGGTCGGAGGCAATGTATCATTCGCTGGTTGAAATGCTACCGCTGAGTATTTTCCGCAAGGATGCCGCCGGCCGCTTCACTTTCGCTAACAACCTGTATTGCCGCACGCAGAACCGGTCGCTGGCCGACATCCTGGGCAAGACCGACTACGATTTGCATCCGCCTGACCTGGCGGAAAAATACCGAGCTGACGATCAACACAGCCTGGCGACCGGTGAAGTCTTAAAAACCGTCGAGGAACACCACCCGATCGCCGGGGCTAAGACCTATGTGCAGGTC
>JACRBO010000529.1 GCA_016219235.1 Chloroflexota bacterium | reverse complement strand
CGCGTTCCTTGGATAATTGCGCGGCGCGTTCCAGCAAGCGCGAGTGCAGATAGAATACGTCGCCGGGATAGGCTTCGCGGGCCGGGGGGCGGCGCATGAGCAGCGACACTTGCCGGTATGCCCACGCGTGCTTGCTCAGATCGTCGTACACGATGAGCGCGTCTTTGACCAGCTTGCCGCCAATGGTCACGCCGTTTTCCATGGCTTCTTCGCCGATGGCGCAGCCCGCGTAGGGCGCAATGTATTGCAATGAGGCCGGATCAGACGCCGAGGCGACGACGATGATGGAATATTCCATCGCGCCGAATTTCTCCAGCGTGGCGACGAGGCGCGCAATGGCCGATCGTTTCTGGCCGATGGCGACGTAGATGCAAACGAGGTCCTGCCCCTTCTGATTGATGATCGTATCGACGCAGATGGCGGTCTTGCCGGTCTGCCGGTCGCCGATGATCAATTCGCGCTGACCACGGCCGACGGGGATCATCGCATCGATCGGCTTGATACCGGTCTGCACGGGGCGGTTGACGTTACCGCGCTCGATGACGCCCGGCGCGATGCGCTCAACGTTGCGATATTTGTTCGTGGCGATCGGCCCTTTGCCGTCCAGCGGGCGGCCCAGCGGAGCGACCACGCGGCCCAGCAGCGCATCGCCGACGGGAATCGACGCGATGCGGTTGGTGCGGCGCACCAATTGGCCTTCTTCGATCTCGGACGACTCACCCAGCACGATCACGCCGACGCGTTCTTCCTCAAGGTTGAACGCAATGCCGAGCACGCCGTTCGGAAACTCGACCAATTCGTTGGACTGCACGTTGGTCAGGCCGCTGACGCGGGCGATGCCGTCGCCGACTTCCAGCACTTCGCCCACATCCACCGCTTCAACGGACGGTTGATAAGTGTTGATGCGTGAGGTAAGGTCCTTGATCAGAAGATCAATTTCATGGGTAGCCATTTAGTCTCCTCGGAAGTTCGTGGTAAAAGACCCGATGGGCCGCCAGGGGCCGATCAGGTCTCAAGTTCAACTGGGCGCGCGTAGTATACCAGATGTTAAGTTGGACGCCAATATCTTAATTGAAGGTCAGCAATTCACAATTTGACCTGGAACGCTCCCGACGGATTGCCAGATCCGTCGGCGCAGGCGCTGGATTTGGCAATCCGGCGGGAGCAGGTTCGCTATATTGCGAGTTGCTGATTGAAGATCGTGCGTCAATCCGTCGTGCGCCGTCTCTTATGCACGAACCGACAAGTCGTCCGAGTAGCAGACACGACAACGACCCACACACTGTGGGCCGCGCTGAAGAAATAATACCCGATGAATTTTGTTTTGTCCAGAGGGCCACAAGTGCTGATGGGGTGACAAGATGAAGAGGTGACAGGCTGATCTGTCTTCAATGCCGTCACCTTGTCACTCGGTCACCTTGTCAGCTTGTCTTTCCTTCACGCCTATGGCAAACACACTTGCATTCAATGCCCCGGCGGCCAGCGAAATGAGCGCGACCGTTGTGAACGCGCCATTCGCCGTCAACGCGCTGCCCAATGAAGCAGCCAACATGCGCCCGACCGCACCGGTGCTGACTGCCAGTGCCAGCATCGTGCCACGCGCCTGCGGCGCCAGTTCGCTCATCACTGACACGCCCGACACCACGCTGAACTCGAAGCCCAGAAACGCGATGCTGATCGCGGCCAGCGCCCACGGCAGCGCCGTCGAGCCGAGCGCAAACAAGATCGCATAGCCGAGCGTGGCGACGAGCAGGCCGCCCACCACGCCGCGCTTCTTGCCGATGCGATCGAGCAGCAAACTGCTGCCGCCCGACGCCAGCAATTCAAACACGCCGAACAACGTCGAGATGCTGCCGCGCGGTGGTCGTCAGACCGAATTGCGTCTCCAGCCAGCTGCCGTAACTGATTTGAATATTCTCGAACGCGAAGAAGATCAGAAACCACGCTGCCACAAAGGCCAGCGCGCTGCGATTGCGCAGAATCGCCTGAAATCCTTGCGCTGGCTGAACAGGCAGCCCTTTCGCAAAGGCGTGGGGCGTCTCCTTTAAGAACAGCGTCAACCCGGAGCAGATCAACGCAGCTGCCGCCAAAGCAATGAACGGCGCGTGCCAACCGTGCGACGCCAACAGCGCGCCCATCAACGGCACGCCGATCATGCCGCTGATCGCCCACGTCAATTCAATCGTGCCCAGCACCCGCCCGCGCCGCGCATATGGAGTGCGATCGCTCATGTACGCGATCAACGCCGGGACGTAAATCGCCGAGCCAATGCCGGAAATGACAAAGCCCAGCCCCGGTCCGATCAGCCCTTCGCTCAAGCCGATCAAACCCATGCCGACGGCGACGAGCAACAGGGCGATCGTCATCGCGCGCCGGTGGCCCACCCGATCGGCCCACGCGCCGAACAGCGGCCCGCCCAGGCTGACGCCGTACCGCAGCGACATCAACGTGCCCAGCTGGCCTTCGGTGATCTTCAAGCCCGCCGCGACTTCCGGCACGTAGGGATAAATCACGCGCGCGGCGGTATCGTGCGCCAAGCGCCCCAGGATCGAAATGATCAACGCCCGTCGCAGCGGCCCTTGTTCATTTGTCATTCTTCATTTGTCATTGCTCAATCTTCTTCAACACCGCGACCCAACTTGCGCGACTTCTGATAGGCCGCCCAGATCGATCGGGACATCACCGTCCGCAGGCCGCCCTTCTCGATCTGATACAGTGCCTCCGCGCTGGTGCCGCCGGGCGAAGTCACCTGATTGCGCAGCGTCGCCAGATGTCGCCCCGCCTGCCGCGCATACTCCACGCTGCCGCGCACCGTTTGATACACCAGCTGCTCGGCGATGTTGCGGCTGAAGCCCATGTGCACGCCCGCATCGACCATCGCTTCCATAAAGAGGAAGACGTAGGCCGGGCCGGTGCCGCTGAGGGCCGTCGCCATGTCCAGGTAACGCTCGTCGTTGACGAACACTTCCTCACCGATGGAACTAAACACCGCTTTGGCCTGATCGCGATGCAGCTGGTTCATCGATTCGGGGCAGGTCCAGACTGTCATGCCCAGCCCGATCTGCGCGGGCGTATTGGGCATGGAGCGCGCCACGGCGGGATGCCGCAACAGATTGGTGATCACTTCCGTGCGTGCGCCGGCCACGATGGACAACACCAGCGCTTCAGGCGCCAGGTGCCCGGCCAGTTGCTTCAAGACATCGTGCAGCACTTGCGGCTTCACCGACAGCACCACAATCGTCGCGCCGTCGACGGCGGCCAGGTTGTCGGTGGTGTGACGCACGCCGTATTTTTGCGCCAACTCCACGCCGCGTTCGGGGCGCGGGTCGCTGGCCGTGATCTGCTGCGGCGGCAGATTGGCCTGCGTAATCAGCCCCTTGATCATCGCCTCGCCCATCGCGCCCGAACCGATAAAGGCAAATCGTTGTGTTTGTAACATGCGAGTCCCCCTCCGAGAAAAGTCCGCGAAAGTATAACATATTGACGAGTAACGAGTGACGAGTGACGTGCGGTACGTGATGCGTGACTGGCCTGGGTCGAGTATTAGCGCGCTTTCCTAATTGGTTTACGCTCTCAGCGGAGCGCCACGCTTCGCGCGGCGGCTGGTCGCGGAGCTGGCGCTCCCGCTGGAGCATAAGCGTAAATGGAATCGGGAACCGCCATAGAGCGAATTCCAAGTTGATTTACGGTCGTGTTTGGACTCGAGGCTTTAGCCGGTTGGCTCATATGTGACGGATCCGGCTACGCCCAGCGGCCCACCACCGCGAAGCGGTGGGAATGGGCAAGCCTTGAGTCCGATGCCGTAAACTAAACTGGAAACCGCTTTAAGCACGATGTGGGGCCAAATGAGACGAAGTGGCTGGCGCAGATCCAATTTCTGGCGGCGGCAGGGCGTAATGAACCAATCAGCCGCATAGTGCGACTAATATTTATCCATACACCAAAGGAGAAAGCCATGTCTAACCTGTTGCAAGGCAAAGAGCTGCGCCCGCTGTCCGGCCTCATGCTGCTGCTGACGGTAGTCTCCGTAATCCTGCTGATTCCACAGTCGGTCCTGGCTGGCACATCCGCCCAGGTCAACAATGGCGAGT
>JACRBO010000549.1 GCA_016219235.1 Chloroflexota bacterium | reverse complement strand
GCCCCAACTGCCGATGGTCAACCGTAACGCTCAACCCCGGCATGATCGGCGGTCGGGTGCAAGCCGTGTTGGGCGGCTGCCTGCGGAACAAGTGCTTTGCTTGCCGACCCAAGCCCGTTTCTACAAAGCATCAATCGCGCATATATCCGTTTATTCTTTGCCTATTCGTTGCATCAGATCAGTTAGAATCGATCGAAGCGCTTCGCCGAGTTCGTGAATGCGCCTCATAATCTCCTTTTGCTTGTCAGTTAGGGGGCCACAGAACTCTTCTAGCCCAACTTGCGAGAAGCCGATAATTAAAGCAAGAGGCGTTCTCAAGTCGGTTATAACGTTTTGAAACTTCTCATATTCTGTAGCTGGCAACATTTCCACCCTCGCTACCGGATTGCCTTCGTTAACGTACCATAAAAGCCATTGACACTTTTTGCGAATGATGTCTATGTCTTCCCGTTGGTCCTTATTGAGAGAGTGATTTGTCTCTGTTAGCAAAGCATCACATTGTCTTATGATAACGTTGGCCGATGTGTTAATGTTTTGATATAGTCTTACAAGAAGATCGTGAGGCGTTAGCGTTGTCTCCATAGTTTCTCGGCATGTTCCAAGTCACGAGGTGCCTTCGGGCTTCGCAACGGCAATACTTTGCTTAACAATCTGCCTATCATCGCCTTCTATAGCATAGAATCACCCAGATGCTGGCTCGAAACACGCCGCCCAACTACCGATTGACTTGCCGCACGCCCATCGTGTGCAACGAACCGAACTGGATCGCTCGAAAGCGCCGCGCCAGTTCAGCCGCATAACCGTCCAGATCGACATAGGGCAGCCTAAACGCTTCGCGCCACGGGCGATGGGCTTCGTAAAGCAGCACCGTCGACGGCGACAAGATTTCGATCCAACGCGGCAGCACCTCCACATCTTCCGGCTCGACGGCAAACAACAGTACGTCCGCTCGTAATCGCTGCGCCACCGCTTCGACTTCGCGTCGATCGGTCAGGCGATGCAGCCCTTCCGCATAATTCGACACGGTGAAACCATCGGCAAATGCAACGTGAAAGCCCAGCATCGGCGCGCTCAATGGCAGCCGCCAGCCGCCGGCCGCGATGCGGGCAAGCGTCAGCGGGCGGCACAGCACGTGCGCGGCATAGTTGATTTTACCGCCCAGCCCCGGCGGCAACAGCGGCATGTGTTTCCACGCGAACGTCGTTACCCGCACACCATCGAGCGCAAGAGCGTTGGCCTTTTCGATCGGGTGAAGATGGCCCGCCGGCATCTGGACACCGCGCGTCACGTGATCGATCACGGCGGGCGACGAAATAACATGCGTCCGATCGAGCCGCGCATCCCGATCGGACAGCAACTGCCGCAGCGATCCGCAGTGCTCGGGATGACCGTGTGTCACGCACAGGATCGTCGTCGTTGCAGCGGCTAAACCCGCCCACGTCACTGCCTCGCCGAATAGATCGAAGCCGATCAACGTATCGGCGTGACGCAGCGCCACGCCCGACCAGCCGAAGTAGTGGACCTCCATCAGTTGTCCTCAGGCACAGGCACGTTGAGACTGTCGTGCGCGTGGGCGAGCAGCCACGCATTGCGCAGCATCCCGGCGATGAGGCGCGGGATGTGGCGCTTGAAGGCATAGCGCGGTCGATACACTGTCAGACGCAAAATAGCGCGCCAGACCACGCGCAGATAGTATTGGCGCATGAGACGATTCATGTCGCGCGCCGCGAGTTTCGTCGGCACGACGAAGTGCGCCAAATCGTACATTTCGCGATGGTGCGTCACCACCCGATCGCACTCTTCGGCGTAAAGATCGGTGGCGGGCAGCGGCGTCAACGGCGTGAGTTCGGTCAGCACGATGTTGGGCCGCGCGCGCACGTAAGCGTCGATGCGCTGGAAATCGGCCTCGGTGTAGTCGGGCATGACCACAAAGCCCGCGCTCAACACAATGCCGCACTGGCGCAGAATCTCGATCGCGCGCTCGTTGAGGTCCAGGCTGGTGCGCTTGTTGAGCACGCCGAGGTTGGAATCGTCGATCGCTTCCAGGCCCGTCATCACCAGCTGCAAGCCGATGCGCGCCCACTTCTCAAACACCTGCGGATTCTGCACGACGCAATCGGCGCGGGTGTAAGCGAAGTAGCGCTTATGGATGCCGCGCTCGACGATCAGATCGTGCAGGCGCTCCATGCGCTTCACGTCGATGAACGAATGATCGTCGCAGAACATCACGAACTCCTGCTCGATGCGGCTCAGGTCTTCGACGACGAGTTCGGGCGAGCGCGCGATGAAGTGACGCTGCGAAAATTTCTGGCACGAGCACAAATTACAAGGGAACGTGCAGCCCAGCGATGTTTGAATTGACGCCACGGGCGATTCAAACAGATAGTAATAGCGCGAGCGATATTTCGCGGTCAGCGATCGATCGGGTTGCGGTTGATGATCGAGCGAGGTGGGCAGCGGCCGGGGCGGGGTGAAGATCAGGCGACCCGCGCGCGGCAGCGCCAGCCCGGCCACGTCGTCAAACGATCGGCCCTGCCGATGGCGATCGACGATCTCACGAAACGCGGGCACGCCTTCGCCCAGCACGATCGCGTCGATGTAGGGTGCGTTGAACTCCTCAGGACACAATGTCGCGTGATGGCCGCCCAGCACCGTGAGGATGTTGGGGTTGAATTCCTTCGCTGTTTTAAGGACGCGCCTGGCACTGTAGGTCTGCACGATCTGCGCGCTGGCTCCTATAACGTCCGGCCGCAGGCGCTGCAACGTGCCGATCAGATCGGTGTCGAGTTCCATGTCGAGCAACTCGACTTGATGATCGGCCACCGCCGCCCCGATGATCTCTAGGCCCAACGGCTCGACTTTGGCAAGGTGCTTCAAACCGATGGTGAGATCGCCGCTGGGCGGACTGACGAGCAGAATGCGCATGTGGCCTCCGTATTAAACAGGGTAACTGATCAGCCACACATTATACGAGTAAGGCGCGGCCGAAGATAGGCTGTGCGCCCGTTACAAAGACTGATTTTGGAGTGAGGGACGGCGACCGCTGAAGAACTAGTTCTAAAAGCGCGGCGCCTTCGGGGCGGGGGAGCCTCGAAGGCACCGCAAGCCAGGGGACCGGTAGGTGAACTCAGTAGATCGAAATTCGCTAACGCCGGATCGATGGCAGATAGATGTACTGCACAGGTATCGCGGCGAAATGGCTCTCGGCGCTTTCCGTCACGTTGCCGTCTCGATCCACGCTACGGACTCTGTAGTAGTACGTGGCTTGTGGGGTCAGTCCGTTGAGTGTGACCCGGTGCGTCTTGGCGTAAAGCGAATCCGTGACAATCTGGGTGTAATTGCCGGATAGCGAACCGTAGTCTACGGCAGAGTCGGCGAATTCGTCCGTCGTCCACGTGAGGGTAGCCGTGCTGCCGTCACCGGTGGGCGTTGCGCCGATGGCCGTAACTTGCGGCGCTGCGGTGTCGTCGATGATCGCTGCGGGATAACTCAGCCCGATCGCGCGATTGGACTCGACGAACTGAAACTGCGGATGCGCGCTCACATCGTTCATCAGTGTTTGCAATGCAACCGGCACGTTGGTGGGCAAGGCCATGTAGCGCAGACCTTCGCCGAACTGCACCACGGGCCGCGCGCTTACACCGACCAGCTGCGTGTTGAGTGTGACGTTCTGTGCCGGGATAACAGCGCGTGTGCCGTCTGCGCCAGTGACGGTGATCGTCGCGGCGGGGAGGGCCGCACCGGGCCACGCCGTGAGCGACAGCACCGCGCCTACCATGCATAAGGTCAGTGCGAATTGGGAGAGGGCGGGCTTGCTCATGGCACATCCCGATAGACGACGGCGAGCGCGCCAGTGGCTTCATTAGAGACCGACACGGTGTGAGTTTGGTCTGTCCCCAATTGAGCGGGTGTCAACGTTCCATAGACGTTGTTGTCGGTAGGACTACCGGTGGTTACGATCGTTGCGCCGTTCAATTTGAAAGTTTCATACCACCAGCCATCCCCCAGTGCCCAACTCCTTTCATAGTAATTGGGAAACGTCGACGGCAAATTCACCGTGAACGAGTCATCTGCGCCCACGGCCTGGTCAGCCACCAGCAGCAGTTTGGTCGCATTGGGATACCGGAAATCGTAAAAGGTGGGAGTGTAGCCGGGAGCTACGCGGTTCAGCACCAATTCCAATTTGGTGTTGATGACCCCGCCTGCATAGTTATACACATCCACGATTTTGCTCACCGGGTCGGCGCTGAGGTAATAGGCCATCACCCAGCCGTTGGTGTTCACGTAGACGTGCGGGTCTTCCGCTTCCGCATAAGGCGTGAGGCCCGAGCCGGTGGCTTGCATGGAGCCGAGGATGTAGGTGGCCGTCTCCACCTCGATGGTGCGGAACAGCCCGCGCACCGAGGAGAGCGTGATGGCCTGGCCCTTATCGAAATAAGCCGCGATGCCCGCCTCGTCGGCGATGCCCGCCAGGACCGATTCCGGGCCGGCCTGGGCGTGAGCTACGCTCACGAACGGCGGCGCATGCAAATCGATCACGCCATTCGGGCGCGGCGCGGAGACGGAAGACTGAGCGATCAGGCTCAATGCCAGTAGGAACACCATGCTCAAAATAGCACGGGATAACAGTCGAGGCACATGGGATAGACGAGTCATTTTCTTCTCCTTGACAAGGAACCGGGTATTGGTCTGCGCGCAGGCTGTCTGCGCGCAGGCGGAGCGATCACCGAATGATTGTCGGCAAGAAGACTAACTTCAACGGCGTCAGTCCGAGACCATCCAGTACGAAGGTCGTGCCGCTGCCCTCTGGCAGGCGCAGTGGCGCACTTTGATCCAGCGTGAAGTTCGTCGTGGCGCTTGGATTGACGCTGACTGTTAGCCTGTAATAACCGGCGCTGAGACCGGTGGTGTTGAACAACGCGACAAAGCCGCCGGTGCTTGTTATTGGCAGGGTCGTGGTCAATACTACGCCGTTGATGCTGACAGTGGCCGCACTGTTTTCGGGGAAGCCTTCCGCGGTGATAGTGAAGAAACTGCCGGGCTGACCGTTGGGATAGTTCCGCGTGAGACTGGGCGGAATCGCAATTGCGACGTTCACGGGATAGGCGATGAATTGCGCACCCCCATTGCCGACTTGGCCGGATAAATTGTGTCCCCAGCACCTGGCCCCTCCACTTGCTGTTAAAGCACAAGTGTGAGAGCCGCCAGCCTCAACGCTCGTTACTCCGCTCGCCAGGCCGTTCACATCTATCGGTGTGTTGCGCTGAGTCGTCGTTCCATCCCCCAGTTGACCGGAAGTATTTCCACCCCAGCATTTGGCTGCGCCGCCCGGTGTCACCGCGCAGGTGTGCGAGTCGCCCGTCGTGATTGCCGTTACACCGCTGGTCAGGCCGCTAACATCTGTTGGAGTGTAACGATCCGTGGTCGTCCCATCGCCCAGTTGGCCGAAAGAGTTACTGCCCCAACACTTCATCCCGCCGATCGTCATCAGCGCGCACGTGTGAGTGCTACCCACTGCAATAGCCGTTACGTCGCTGGTCAGGCCGCTAACATCCACCGGTGCGCTGCGCGAGGTGGTGGTGCCATCGCCCAGTTGACCCGCGTAGTTATTGCCCCAGCATTTGACCCCACCGCCGGTCGTCAAGGCGCAGGTGTGGTTGCCACCCGCCTCAATGGCCGCCACCCCACTGGTCAAACTGATAACATCGGTGGGAGTGGCGCTGGTATAAGTAGTCGTCCCGTCGCCTAGTTGCCCATCGCTGCCCAACCCCCAGCACTTGACTCCGCTGCCGGTAGTCAGCGCGCAGGTGTGGCCGGAACCTGTCGCCACAGCCGTCACACCGCTGGTCAAACTGGTGACATCGGTCGGGGTGGAGCGGCTGATCGTCGTCCCATCGCCCACTTGTTTATAGAAGTTATACCCCCAACACTTGACCCCGCCGCTCGAAGTGACGGCGCAGGTATGGCGGCTCGCCGCAATGGCCGTCACGCCGCTCGTTAGCCCACTCACATCCGTGGGCGATACGCGATCTGTGTTTGTTCCATCCCCCATTCCGCCATCCCCATTTTCCCCCCAACACTTTACACCGCCGCCCGTCGTCAGCGCGCAAGTATGTAATTGGCCGGCGACAATCCTCTGCGCGTTGCTCGTCAGGCCATTGACATCGCCAGGTATTAACTGCGAAGACTCATCTGCGCCCGTTCCCAGTTCCCCGTAGCCATTGCCGCCCCAACATTTAGCTCGTCCACTCGCCGCCAGAGCGCAAGTGTGGGCGCCGCCTGTTGTGATGGCTGTTACCCCGCTAGTCAGCCCGCTCACATCTACAGGTGTAAGCTTGTTAGTCGAGACTGTCCCATCGCCCACCTGGCCGGAACCATTACTACCCCAGCACCTGGCGACACCACCTGCGATGATGGCACAGGTATGTGCGCCAACCCCGGCCGCAATCGCCGTCACGCCGCTGGTCAAGCCAGTCACATCCATCGGAGTGTGCCGGTCGGTGGTCGTTCCATCGCCGACTTGACCTGTGTAGTTGCTTCCCCAGCACTTCATTCCGCCTGTTGTTAACGCACAGGTATGCATTGCGCCTGTCGCGATACCAGACACACCACTCGCCAATCCACTTACATCTACTGGCGTTAGCCCACCTGTAGTTGTTCCATCACCCAACTGCCCACTGGAGTTACTGCCCCAACACTTAACTCCGCCGCCCAGCGTCCGCGCACAGGTATGGCCGCCGCCCGCCGCGATGGCCGTCACGCCGCTGGTCAACCCACTCACATCCACGGGCGCGTTGTGCTGAGCGTTGGTACCATCGCCCGAAGTGCCTCCCTGTCCCCAGCACTTCGCGCCGCCGTTTACCACAGCGCAAGTGTGACCGCCGCCCGCCGCGATGGCCGTCACACCGCTGGTCAGGCCACTCACATCCACGGGAGTCAATCGGTTAGTAAGGACTGACCCGCCATCGCCGATTTGACCTTGAATAGCAAGCCCCCAACACTTGATCCCGCCATTCATCGTCAGCGCGCAGGTATGATACCCACCGGCCACAATCGCTGCTACGCCGCTGGTCAGGCCGCTCACATCTACCGGCGCGTTGCGTTGCGTGATGGTTCCATCACCCAACTGACCACTCGTGTTAACCCCCCAGCATTTGACTCCGCCGCTTACGGTGAGCAGGCAAGTATGATTAAGGCCCGCCGCAATCTGCGTGAAATTGATCGCGCTCGGCGCTTGCGGCGCGGCGGGCACTTGCCGTTCGGCCCGCACCGGTGACGGTGTTGCCCCGGGTCCGGCGATCGGCAAACACAGAACAATCAGTAGTGACAACAACTTCCAGTACGAACGATCGAACATGATGGAATCTCCTCCAGTTCGCCTGCGGATTGAATCAACGTGCGTCAGAAAGCATACGATTTCACTACCGCCGACGAGAATCTTCGCTCACGCCGGCTGACGCACGTAAGCATCGGACATTATACGAATAAGGCGCGGCTGAAGATAGGCTTCGCTCCTACGATTAAGACTGATTTTAGAGTGAAATGTGGCAACTGCTGAAGGATTAGTTCTAACGGCGCGACGCCTTCGAGCGGGGGCTTCGAAGGCGTCGCTAGCCAAGAGGAAGGCTATGGCCGACATCTTAGCAGACGTTGCTGCAAAAAGATATGATCTGGATCAGGACTAAGTCGTCAACGTATGATTTCTCTCATATTGTCTCACCGCCCAATCGTGATATAACGTTACTACTCGGCCGTCATGCCCGAGTGCTTCTGTCGGGCATCCAGGCTCCCTGTTGGCAAAGTCCCTGGATTCCCGCCAACAACCGCGGGAATGACGACGCAGCCGCCATCGGATAGAATCCGACGGCTAGCACAGCGCCAAGCCCGCGACGCGGGCTTCACAGTGCTTGCCGTCGATTTTGAATCGATGGCAAGCAGCCGCT
>JACRBO010000548.1 GCA_016219235.1 Chloroflexota bacterium | reverse complement strand
CTCAGTGCCCAACGCTTGGCGGGCGTTGAGCAGGTTCGACTCGATCTTGACTTCGTAGCGCCCCAGGCCGGTTTCGGTCCACGCTTCATGCGCCAGCACTTGCGCGGCGTCCTCGGCGGCGTGCCGCATGGCGTTAACCATGCGCTCGCGCAGGTCCAGTGGCAGCGCGTTCAAATCGGCAAAGGCGCGTTTGGCCGCAGCCACGGCGCTATCAACATCGGGAAAGACGCCGTCTGACAGGTCGCCGGGATCGATCGGGGCGGCAGTGGCTCGATCGGGTTTGGCGGCCGGTGATTTGCCCGATCGGACTTCGGCCATCACTTGCTGCACAATTTGATTGATGCGGGTATCGTCTAGCATAGGCTGTTTCAGGCGTCGAGGGCCAAAATGGGCAAGGCGATGGAGAACGTCGAGCCTTGCCCGACGACACTGGTGACCCACACCCGGCCATCGTGCTGCTCGACGATCGATTTGACGATGGCGAGTCCCAGGCCCGTGCCGCGTTCTTGATTATTGGAGTTGGGCACACGATAGAAGCGCTCGAAGACGCGCGCTTGGGCCTCGGGCGGTATGCCCGGCCCGGTATCGCGCACATCCAGCCGTGCTTGATCATCCTGCGTCCAGACCGTCAGTGTCACGGTGCCGCCGTTAGGCGTGTACTTGATGGCGTTGCTCAGCAAGTTGCTGATGACTTGATACAGACGCTGGGCGTCGCCGCGCACCGGCACATTGGGACGGGAGCGATCGAAGATCAGTCGATGGCTGCGCGCCTGGGCTTGCAAGGTCAACTCGGTGACGACAGTCTGCGCGATCTCGCCCAGTTCGCAATCGGCGGGCTTGAGGCCGACGCGCTGTTCGATGCGTTCCAGATCGAGCAAGTCCGAGATCAGGGCTTCGATGCGGCGGACACCGAGGATGCTGAGATCGTAGGCTTCTTGCTGAATGTCGTTCCAGGCGGGGGTGGCTTTGCCCAACAGATCGAGCGCGCCTAGCGTCAGGTTCACGGGGTTGCGCAGATCGTGTGAGGCGGTCAGGATCATATCGCTCTTCAGGCGCTCGGCCTCTTTGAAGCGCGTGATGTCTTGCATGACGGCCACCCAGCCCGACAACACACCGTTTGGATCAACGATGGGGGACAAGTTGCAGAACAGCACGGCGTTATTGGCCAGGGTGATTTCAAAGCCCAGCGGCTGCGGCTCATCAGCTTTGAGCGCCGTTTCAATCGCCGTGCTGAGTGCGGCATTGCCGGTGACTTCGCCGAGCAACTGGCCCTGGGCGCGCCTGGCGTTAAAGGCAAAAGCGCGCTCGGCGGCTGGATTGGCTAATTGAATGCGGCCGGTCGCGTCCAAACCGATAATGGCGTCGCCGCTGCTGGAGAGAATGGCCTTCAATTGCTGCTGTTCCGCCCGGACGCGGACGAACAATCGGGCGTTAGACACACCCAGCGCCAGCTGGCCGGTGATGATGTGCAGCGTGTCCAACTCGCCCGTTTCAAACTGCTTGCCCAACGGCGCAATCGCCTGCAACACGCCCACGACTTCGTCATCAGCCATCAACGGCACACAGACCAGCGCGCCCAGTTTGCGTTCAGCCAGCCATGCGACCACGTCTTTGCTCCAGACAAAGGCGGCCATGTTTTGCAGCAGCACGGTCTGCTTCACATTGACGCAGTGCACTGCCACGCGCTGCAAACCGGAGCCATTTTCTTCCAGAGTCAGGGCATGGCTGGCGGTTGCAACCAGATCGGCGCTGCCCGGCTCTTTGAGATAGACTTTGCCGGCGCTCAGGCGCAGGGCGGCTACCGTGCGGCTGAGCGTTTCGGCGCTCATCTTGGTCAAATGATGGCCGGCGTTGATGACGGCGGTGCCGACGCTGCTGACCGCGGCGGCCCGGTCGTTGATGAGTTCCAGCAGGTTCATCACCTGCTGATTGCGCTCGAAGAGCTGTGCATGCGCAACGGCGGTGGCGGCGTGCGGCGTAATCAATTGCAGCAGCGCCACATCTTTGTTGCTCAGTTCGCGCCCGTCGTCGTACACCACTTGCAGAATACCCAGTGCGTGTTGACTGTACGTGAGCGGAATGCCGACGACGCTGGTGGCATTACACAGACTGGAATCCGGATCGATCTGCGCAAACACGGGCGAGCGTTCTTCCCAGGCCGAGTAGTTGTCGACCACCAGGGTGCGGCCGGTAACGGCGACCCGGCCCGCGAGGTCTTCACCAGGCTGCAGCGTGACGCCCAGATAGGTGCCGGGGATGTTGTGGCCGGTGATGAGCTGCAACTGGCCGGTGTTGCGATCGATGAGGTAGACCAGACTGGCCGACGCACGGATCAGATCGACGCAGCGCTCCGCCACGGTCGAGAGCACTTCACGCACGTTGAGCGAGGCCGTGATCGCCAGCGACATCTCGCGGATCGTGTCGATCTCGATGTGTGTGAGTTCGCCCGTCGGCGCGCCGCGATAGGGCAGTGAACCGGCCGCCGGTGCGGCCCGAATCCGATCGATGGCCGATCGGGCGCGGCGGCGTTCAGGGTCGCTCAACGTATCAAACCTTAGTGTACTTGATGTCCCCATCGACTTCCCAGGTATCGACAATCGCCATGATCACGGCATCGCACGGGCGTTGATCGGTGACTTTGGTCTGGCGCGCGGAACTGCCGCTGGCGTACATGACCACTTCACCCACGCCCGCGCCGACCGCATCCACCGCGACCACGTAGTTGGCGCTCTCTTTTCCGTCGACGCTGATCTGCCGCACGACCAGAAACTTCAAGCCTTCCAGCTTCTCGTCTTTGCGGGTGGCGACCAGCGAGCCGACGACTTTGCCGAGCAGCATATCAACCTCCAATGACAAATGACGAATGATCTAATGACAAATGATCTAATGACAAACGAACCGCACGAACGAATTGGATGGTTTGTCATTGGTCATTGTTAATTTGTCATTCCTTTGCGGCTTGTTCGGCGCGGCCCAGGGGCAGCACGGCATCGACGTTGACGTGCGGGCGCGGGATGACGTGGACGGCCACGACTTCGCCGACCTTCTCGGCGCCACGGACACCGGCCTCAACCGCCGCTTTTACCGCGGCTACGTCGCCGCGCACGATGGCGGTCACGAAACCGCCGCCGGTCTTCTCGTAGCTAACGAGTTCGACCTTGGCCGCTTTGACCATCGCATCGCTGGCTTCCACCATTGCTGCAAAACTCTTGCATTCGATCATGCCCAACGCTTCTGCCATGACTCTCTCCTTATTCTTTGCGCCCGAAGGCTTCTTTGCCGCTAATGCCTTCGATGGCGTCGACGGCGGCCTGATAGCCGGCCATGATGTCGCGTTCTTCGCCACCCAGATAGACGCGCCCGAATGAACCGAAGGCGCGCACTTCCAGAATATTGATCGCCGCGCGCTTCTCGGCTTCATTGGCCGCGATGGCGGCATAGGCAGCGGGTTCCACTTCCAGCACGTACAAGGTGTGCCCGGCTAACAGCAAGTGACCGTGCCGCATCCGGTTGATCAACTGGGTGTGATGCGGATCAACATTGCGGATGATCTGGCTGGATAAAATGCGGGGCTTCCAGCGGTCTTCTTCTTTCAAGTTCAGTTCGCGCAAAATGGATGCCCCGGCGGCGCGCACTTCGGCTTGTGATTCCGAGTGGACTTCCAGCAAGCCATACAGGCGCTCGATGATCTGCATGCCCGGCTTGACGCGCGTGGATTTCACGGCGATGTCCGTGATGCGATTGATCTCGATGCCCGGAGAAATTTCGATCCAGAGCGAGGCATCGCCGGGCAGGGGCAGAAAGCCCTGGGCCACTGTGCCCAGAAACGCGGCGTGCTGCGGTTGCAAACTATCAAGGAAGACATACGAGCGTAAGTCAGCCAACGGATGATCTCCTGGTGTGGATTTAGGCTCGCCGCCGATCGCGATCGGGATCGAGTTCGTCGCGCAGCGGGTCGGTTGCAGATGTGGTCGATTTGAGCACGCGGCGTGGTTGAGATGGATCGGGCCGCGTGACCGGGCCTAGCAGCGGCAGCAAATGGTTGATGACTTCGGCATCCAGCTGGCAGTAGGCGCAGACATCGCATTGCCAGGCCGGCATATTCTGAATGACGATAAATTCGCTGGCGTGCCAGTTGGCATAGGGAATATGCTTCTTGTGCAAGTGACCGACGTGACAGTGTTGACAGGTTTGCATGCGTTATCGACCTTGAAGACCGATTGGCTGATTGATCAGGCTCTCCAGACTTGAGCGGGATTATCGTCAAATGCTCCCGGTCCGCTGCGCGTGGATACATCCGCCGCTCTCAAACGCTGGATGTACCCATCCAGCGGGAGCATTTCCCGTTGAAGTCGAATGAGCCATTGATCATTGATTGGCTTCTTGCATGATCTTGACGCTGGCGCTGGCGCCGATGCGGGTCGCGCCCGCTTCGATCATCTTCACGACATCGGCGTAAGTCTTGATGCCGCCCGCCGCCTTGACGCCCATCTCCGGCCCGACCGCCCAGCGCATCAACGCCACATCGTGCACGGTCGCGCCGCCGGAGGCAAAACCGGTGGAGGTCTTGACGTATTCGGCCCCGGCCTCTTTGGCCAGTTTGCAGGCAATGACTTTTTCTTCGTCGTTCAGCAAGGCGGCTTCGATGATGACTTTGGTGATCGCGCCGCCGGTCTGCGCTGTGCGCACCACCGTGGCGATGTCACGGGCGACCAGCGCGTAGTCTTTGCTCTTCATCGCGCCGATGTTGATGACCATATCGATCTCGGTCGCGCCGTCGTCGATGGCTTGCTGCGTTTCGTACGCTTTGACTTCTGGTTGGGTCGCGCCCAGCGGGAAGCCGACGACTGTCGCGATCTTCACGGGCGCATCTTTGAGCAGCTGCGCACACAGTTTGACCTTGCTGGGATTGACGCATACCGCCGCGAAGTTGAACTTGCGCGCTTCGTAGCACAATTGCGCGATCTGCGCGTCGGTGGCTTCCGGCTTGAGCAAGGT
>JACRBO010000540.1 GCA_016219235.1 Chloroflexota bacterium | reverse complement strand
GGCCGACAGCCGCGTGCGGCTGTTCGATACGACCAAACTGCATGCTGAGGCGGCGGTTGAATTTGCGTTGGTGAACTGAACTTAGTCGCTGAGACACTATTTCAGATTCACGCTTGCTCTCTGAACTCATTCGGGCGATAATTACCCCCATGTCCGATCAGCCTGAACCCCCACCTCCACCTCCTCCCCCACTAACAATTGGTGGCGGCGTCAACGTCGGCGCGGATGATGTGATGGTCGGCGGCAGCGTTGTGGGCCGCGATCAGATCACGTCGGTTGGCGATGATTTGATTCAGGGCAATGTCACCAACGTGACCAACGTCGGCCTGTCGCCCAAAGCCGTGCAGCGCCTGCTCATCACGGTCGGCGTATTGATCTTTGTAACGGCGGCCTGTTTCTTCGCGGGCGGCATCTTCGTCGGCGCGAATGTGTTTACGGCGCTGAACAAGCCCATCGGTTCCAGCCTCGAGGCCGCCGCCAGTTTCGAGCAGCAGATCGCCGACGTTGGCAATCTGCCGCCGGGCGAAACACAGTGGCTGCGCTTCACCGAAGACGAGTTGAGTTCGTATATGAAGTTTATCCTTGGACCGCAGATTGGCCTGGCGAATGCCCGGGTGCGCGCGCTGAACAACGGTCAATACGTGGTCTATGGCCGCTACACCGATATCGGACTGCCCGTGATGATGGTGGTTGAACCTCAGGCCAATAGTGATCAGATCGTCAAGATCAACAGCGCCTCAGTGCATTTAGTGCCGTTTGGCGGCGAAGAGCCTGGCACGATTTCAGCGGTGGGCTGGCTGCCCGTGCCGGGCGTGCTGGTTCAGCCGTTAGTCGATCGGACGCTGGCGCAAGTCGGGCGACAATATCGTATTATCAATGTCGCGCCGTCGCGTCCAGGACCAAACAGCGGCGCAGGCGCAGAGGGCGGACTGTTGATTCAGGCCAGATAGCGAGTGAGTTATGGCGGGGACGTTAGCGTTAGTTGGAGCAGGCGAATTTTTAGAAACAATGTCGGATGTAGATCGAACGTTGCTCGATCGGGCCGGAGGGACCGCCGTCGCGATTGTGCCGACGGCCGCTGCACCCGATGGGCGCGCGGTGTTCGATCGGTGGTTGACGATGGGCGTCGCTCATTTCAATCGGCTGGGGGCGACAGCCACAGGCGTGCCCGCCTTCGATCGATCTGGCTGCGACGATGAGGCCAATGCCGACATCGTGAGCAACGCAAATCTGGTGTACTTTTCGGGCGGCAAACCCGATTTCTTGTTTAACATCTTAAACGGCACTCGCTTGTGGGCCGCGGTGGAGCAGGTGCTCGATCGAGGCGGCGTGGTGGCCGGGTGCAGCGCGGGCGCGATGATCATGGGCGGGCACGTGCCCGATTTCGGCTCGCGCTTTGGGGTGCCGTCGGTTATCCGCTGGCAGGCGGCCTTTGGGCTGATTCCCAAAGCCATCATCGCCCCGCATTATAATGAATTTCCTGAGATCATGGTCACTCTGATATTTGGCCGCCGTCCCGCCGGATCATTTCTAATCGGCGTGGATGCGCATACAGCCCTCATCGGCCTGAACGGTGCGTGGCAAGTGGGCGGCACGGGCCGCGTCACCGTGCGGCATGGCCGTGAGAAGCAGCGTTACACGACCGGGCAAACCGTGAATCTCAATCGGAGTTAAAGCGTGGACTTAAGTTTTTTGCATGGCCGATTGGCAACGGCGATGGTGTTGTTTGCGGCGCTGGCCGGTGTCTACGGGTTGATTGAATACTTCCGCAAACAAAGCGTCAGTTCCAATTATTGGGGCATCATTGTGGTGGGCAACTTGCTGGCCGTGGGGCAGGGCATTTTGGGCGTTGTCCTGGCGCTCGGCGGCGGGCAGCCCGCGCGCGGCATCATCCACATTATCTACGGGGTCGTGGCGCTGAGTTGGATCCCCATGATCAACTTCGTGAGCAGCGTCGTCAACAAAGAGAAGCAGGCGCAGCGCGAGACGCTGTTGGTGGCGCTGGTGTCGCTGTTTCAGGCCGGCATCGCCTGGCGGGCCATCACGACCGCCACGCTGGCCGGCGCGGGCATTTAGGCTGTGACCATGTCTGACGAAGCCCCTAAAATCCTGGTCGTCGATGACTCGCCACAAGTGTGCAAGGCCCTGGGCGATGTGCTGAAAGCATCCGGCTATCTGGCGCGCACCGCGCCCAGCGCCGAACGCGCGCTGCAAATCATCGAGACCGATCGTTTCGATTTGGTCATCACCGATCTTAAAATGTCAGGCATGAACGGCATGGAACTGGCGAAGAAAATCTTCGAGCAGCTGCCGGGCGTGCCGGTGATCATCCTCACCGGCTTTGGCGACATGGACGCCGTGATTGCCGCGCTGCGATCGGGCGTGGCCGATTTCCTGAAGAAGCCGTTTTCGATTGACGAAGTCCTGTCGGTGGTGAAACGCGAACTGACCAAGAGTCAGGCGCGGCCACCCACGGTCATCCCCACCCGATTGACCTCTGCGCCCGAACGGCCGCCGCGCGTTTATATCTTTGGGCAACGCGATCTGGAACAGATCGATGCCGTGTTATCCAAGTTGCGCGCCCAGGCCGGGGCCGACTCGGCTTTGCTGGTGGAAGAAGCCGGCTACGTCATCGCGGCCAAGGGGCTGGTCAACACCGCCGATCTGGATACCATCTCCAATCTCATCGCGGGAGCGCGTTCGTCGTCGGCGTCGTTAGCATCGTTGCTGGGTGAGAGCCAGGACTTTTCCACCAGCTATATGGAAGGCCAGAAAGTCAGCGTGTACAACACGGCGTTGGGGCGCGGCCTGTATCTGGTGGTCATCGTGCCCAAGGGCACCAAGCAGGGGCTGGTCTGGTTGTATGCCAAAGAGTCCGCGGTCGAGATCGATCGCATCGTGCGGCGCGCGACCGATACGATGCAGAAGCAAGTGGGCCATTCGATTGGTGCGGCCGACACCGAAGCGCTGCACCAGGAAATGGCTGATCAAAAAGTGGAGAACGTCTTCGAGCGCAAAGCGGCCGCGCCGTCGCCCAGGTCCGGCACTGCGCCCCGATCGAGCATCCGCCCCCTGGGCACAGTCTCGACGATCAGTTTCAAGCGCGATCGATCCGCGCCGGAGGTGACGGCAAATGCCACACCCGCAAAAGTGGTGGAGCCGCCCGCGCCGGTCACGCCGCCCCCGATCGAACCTGCTGCGCCAACCGGCCCCGCACTGAGTTTTGAAGACGCGGTGAAATTGGGTCTGCTCAACTTCGACGGTGTGACGCCGATAGAGACGCCTGAATCACCGGCGGCTCCCGAGCCGATCGACAGCGCGCTCTCGCCGGATACGTTTGCGGCGGCGTTAAACAGCGGCCTGCTTAACTTTGAAGCGGAGACACCCGTCGAAGAGCTACCCGCCGATCAAGGTGCAAGCCCGCTGTCGCCCGATTCATTTGCCGAGGCTTTGAAGCGCGGCTTGTTTGGATAGTCTCTCACTTCACAACCACGGATTGCACGGATGACACGGAGATCAACTGCGCTCTCAATGTCGCTGGTGTAATCCGTGGTTGAGTTTAGAAATGGGTCGATGATATTTGAACCGTGTTGTGCACGATGAACTGATTTACTATCAATTCGACGATCTGGCGTCAGCGCCCGAGCTGTATCACGGCGTGTTCACGCGCGCGGGCGGCGTGAGCCGCGCGCCCTTTGCGTCGCTTAACCTGTCGCGCTCCGTCGGCGATGAGGCCGTGGCCGTCACCGAAAACAATCGACGCATGCTGGCCGTGTTCGATATGCAGCCCGATCAAGCGACCACTGCATGGCTGGTGCATGGCCGATCGGTAGCCGTGGTTGATCGCGCCGACGCAGGACACTATCGCACCAACGTCGACGCCATCCTCACGCGCGAGCGCGGCCTGGCTTTGACGATGCGCTTTGCAGACTGCGTGCCGGTGGTCGTCTATGATCGCGTGCGGGGCGCGATTGGCCTGGCGCACGCGGGTTGGCGCGGCGTCGCCGTCAACGTCGTAGCCGCGACTCTGGACGCCATGCACGCAGCGTTTGGCAGTGAGCCGCGTGACGTGTGGGCGGGTATCGGGCCGTGCATCAGCGTCGATCGCTATCGCGTGGGCGAAGATGTGATCACGGCGATAGCGGCGGCGTGCCCGGCCGACATTCCGATCGCGCAGCGACAAACCGACGGCAGTGTGCACCTCGATCTGAACGCGGCAGTGACCGCGCAATTGTGCGCCGGCGGTGTGACGCACATTGAAGACTCAAAGGTCTGCACGGCTACCCGCATCGATGAATGGTTCTCGCATCGCGCCGAGCAGGGCAAGACGGGCCGCTTTGGTGTGGTGATTGGGTTGCAGTGAATGGGGACAAATTGCCAATTTGTCCTACAAGGTCAGGCGTGTCAAATATAAACTTGCGTGACAATCTTCAACACGTGCACGATCGCATTGCGGCGGCGGCGGCCCGCGCCGGGCGCGATCGTGCTTCGATCACGCTAGTGGCGGTCAGCAAGACGCAGCCGGTCGAGGCAGTGGTTGAGGCGTATTCTTTGGGCGTGCGCGATTTTGGTGAAAACCGCGTTGAAGAGGCCGCGCTGAAACACCTCGTCTTCAGACAGCGCGTATTCGATCAGAGCGTCACGTTTCACATGATCGGTCACGTGCAGAGCCGCAAGGCGGGCGAGGTCGCGGCCTGGTCTGACCGAGTGCATTCGGTGGACAGCCTTAAACTCGCGCAGCGGCTCGATCGGTTTGCGGCGACGAACCACAAGGTGCTGCCGATTTTGTTGGAAGTGAACGTGTCGGGTGAGGCCAGCAAATACGGCTTCGATCACACGCGGCTGGATGAGGTATATGCAGCCATCGATGGTATGCTGCCATTGGCGCACGTGCGGCTGGACGGCCTGATGACGATGGCGCCCATCGTCGAACAGCCGGAACAGGCGCGGCCAGTGTTTAGCGGCCTGCGTGCTGTGCGCGACAAGTTGGCCGCACGCTGCGGTTTGCCGTTGCCGCAGTTGTCGATGGGCATGACGGATGATTTTGAAGTCGCGATTGAAGAAGGGGCGACGCTGGTGCGCGTGGGCCGCGCAATCTTTGGTGAAAGGCAAACGGGTCAAACCTAATGGCAGTCATTCAACTGGTTCAAACGCTGTTTGAAGTGTATTCGTTTATTCTGTTGGCGCGGGTGTTGACCTCGTGGTTTCAGGTCGATCCGTACAACCCGATCATTCGGCTGCTGCATCAATTGACCGAGCCGCTGCTGGCGCCGATCCGCCGCTTGCTGCCGCAAACGGGCATGATGGACTTCAGCCCGATTGTGGCCTTTATCGCCATCATGGTCGTGGAACGCATCGTGATCTCGATGATGATATCGGCGCTGAGATGAAATGAAATCTCCGGCGGCAGGTGAGGCGAACGATGACCCGGTGCGGGCCACCACGGGCGGCGTGATGCTGATCGTGCGCGTGCTGCCGCGCGCCAGCCGCAATCAAGTGGTGGGTGTCGAGCAGGGTGCGATCAAGATTAAGCTGACTGCGCCGCCGGTCGAGGGCGCGGCGAATGCCGCGTTGATCGAATTGATTGCCGGGTGGCTGGGTGTGCGTAGAAGCTCGGTCTCGATTGTGAGCGGCGAGACAGCGCGGCACAAACGGGTGCAGGTAGCGGGCCTCACGGTTGAGGGGGTGCGGCAGAAATTGTAGACGCAGCGAATTAAGCGAATCAGCGCTAAAGCGAATCGGGGCGGTAGCTCACCGGGCAAAATGATTCTGCCAGTGAGCTACCGCCCCGGTTTGTCGGTTCTTGGATTTGCTGAGTCGTTTATTGTTCCAGCAGATCGATCAACACCTTGTACACGTAATCCACGCGCTGTCTGGGTTGATCGGGATCGATGAGATCGTGGATGAGGTGATCGGCTGCGCTGAACTCGTGAGTGCGTATGTGATCCGCGCCGGCTTGCCGCCAGGCCGCCACCAGTTTGCGGGCAAACGAATTATCGACCGTCTCATCATTGGCATTGGTGACGACGATGACCGATCGGGCCGCGGGGACCGATCGGGCGGCGGCCGATTGCAGATCGTGGCTTAAGCGCAGCAGTTGTCCCAGGCTGCGCGTCGCATAGCGTTGATAAGCGTGCCTGGGACCATCGCCCGCGCTGTTGTGAACCGGCTCCCACCGGCGAAAGATATTGGGCAACCACTGTGTCGCCTTGCGCGCCAACGGCGTTAAGGCCGGCGGAATAGCGCGGAAGCCCAATGCGGGCGCAATTAACACGGCGCGTCTGATCTCGGCATGGTACTGTGCCACCCAGGCGGCCATCAGGCCGCCCATGGAAATGCCCATGACGCTGATCTGTTGGCCGAGACCCTGCGCGATTTCGACGGCATGCTCGGCCGCTCGTTTGAGTTCGCCGGCCGTCAGCTGCGCGTGCGCGGTCGTCAACGGATCGGGCAGGCCGTGATGAGGTGCACGTGGCAGATAGACATTGTAGCCGCGCATAAACAGGCGCTGCCCCAGCGCGCGAAATTGCTGCGGGGCGTTGGTGTAGCCGTGAAACAGCACGACGGCGCGATCGACCCGATAGCCGTGCGTCATGAACTGCGTGCGGCCGCTGGGCTGCAGATCGGGCGGCTCATGCGCCTGGATGTATTTAATACTCTGCGTGGCCTGCGTGTAGCGGCCCGTGGCCTGCTCGTCACGACCGGACGAGTCACTCAGTGAATCAGGGTTCATGAGCTCACTCTAGCGCGGCACAGGCTGACCAGTCCGTTGACTGATCGTTTCAAGGGCTGTAAAGGCGGCTTCGCGTACAGCCTGATCGGGATCATACAACAGGGCGCGCAGTTGATCGTGATGGCCCAGATCGCCGGTGAGCCGCAGGGTCTGCAGCGCGGCCAGTCGCACGGGCATGGGGCCTTCGGTCATTGCGCGCAGCATGGCGGCATTGGCCTGTCGTCCGACGCCGATACCCAGGCCCTGCTGGGCGGCCCATTCCACCAGCCAGCCCTGTTGATCGATAATGAGCGGCGTCAGATCGATGGGCGGCTCCTCCGTGGGGCGGCGCACGCGCGCCTGCATCAAACTCAGCGCGTCGGTGGCGGCCGATCGCACGAACCACTGTTTATCGTCATGCTCCAGTTTCCTTAACAGATCACGCGCCCAATCCTGGCCGGTAGCGGCCAGCCCATATGCGGCCGCCCGGCGCACTTTGATGTCCTCTTCACCGGCGGCTTCGCGCAGGATTTGATGCCCTTCTTCGCCGCACGCCGCTAACAACTCGGCCGCTAAACGGCGGCCATCTTCGTCTTGTTCCAACACCAGTTTGATCAATTGTTCTGTAGCCGGATTGGAGCCGTGGCTGGCCAGGAAGCCCAGCCCACGAATGGCCTCCATGCGGACTTCGAGGGCGGCGTCGGCGAGGGCGGCGTTGAACACCGGTAGATCGGTCTCGCGGCCCAGTCGGGCCAGCCCGCGCAGACTCAGGGCGCGCACCTGTGGATCGGCGTGCGCGAGGCTGCGTTTGAACATGAAAGCCAATCCCTTGTCCCGTGTGGCGATGAGGCTGTCAAAAGCGCGCGTGCGGTATTGGCTGAGCTGATCGGGTTGCAACAGCGCGCGGGCGACTTCACCCAGCACGCGGCTGCGCCACGGGGCGTCGGCCGGAGCGTAACCCGTCCAGCGAGCCGCTGCCCACAATCGCGTGCGGCCAAGGTCGTCGGGCGCGGCCAGGGTGCGCGTGATGAGCGGTTCTGGATTGGTGAGGGAGGCGTAGAAGTCTAACACGTCCGCCCAGTGCGGTTGATCGAGTTGCCCGTCGAAAGTTAAACCCGCTTGCACTGCGTGCCACGCGGCCAGATAGGCAGCCACGCGACGATGGGCAAACGTCCAGCCGTCCAAACCAAATGGCACCAACAGGCCGGTGTGATCGAGTAAATCGTGCGTGATAGTCGCCGCGTGTTCGGCGAGCCGGGCGGCTTCATCGGGTGTGGCGCCGACCGGCATCAGGCTGTTGATGGCGAGCGTGATCGCATCGAAGGGCAGCTCGAACCGCGAATCTTGATAGGCCGTCCACGCGAGTTTACCCAACGCGGCTTTGACCCTGTCGACCGGCAGCGGGTCTTTGGCCTTCTGGCCGCGCAGCGCTTGATCGAGCCATTGATCGTAGATGGCGGCCCGATCGGACGGCAAAGCCGATCGGGTGCGCCAGATGACCGCGGCCAGCGCCACATCGATCGGGCTGGGTGCGAGCTCGTCGTACTGACGCAGGCCGGTTGCCAGCACCTGTCGATCTTGCTGGCCGCCGCCGATCACGGTGATCCAGTTTTGCGCGTATCGATCGATCTCGGCGGCCGACCAGGTCGCCAGCGTCAACGGTGCAAAGCCCGCGTTTTGCAGCGCGCCATAGCCTAATGGCCCGGCGGTGACAATGATAGGCGCGGCGGGAAATTGCGCGGCGAGTGCGGCCAGGCATTGCGCCGCGCGCGGCCGCCAACCAGGGGCGACCTCGTCGAAGCCATCGATTAGAAACACGGCGCTGTTGGCCTTCAACCGGTTGCGCAGGAGTTTATCGACGTTGGCGGCGATCAGGCGCGGCACGTAGGCCGTGGCCGCTTCCATGAGACCTGGCAAAGGCTCGCTGTCGCTGATGGACACCCAGTCGACTTCGGCCAGATGCACCAACACGGGCAGCCGTTCGCCTTCGACGCCGAGGGTGGCGGCCGCTTGCTTGTCTGCGTACACGCGCGCGAGTTTGTTCAGCAGGGTGGTGCGGCCGCTGCCCGATTCGCCTAACACGGCCAGCCGCGTGGTGCTGCGCAAGGCGGCGCTAAGGCCGATCGTTATCGGCGCATTGAGATCGGGCGGGGCGAGCGTGGGACGG
>JACRBO010000539.1 GCA_016219235.1 Chloroflexota bacterium | reverse complement strand
GCGCATGACCAAACGAACTGCATTGACGCCCCCCTGAGCCGCTTCCCCACGGCGTGGGCGGCGGCGGGCGCGCCTCCCGCCTTGTCCCCGATCGCGTATGATCGATTGATCGCGGTGACGGGTGGGCGGGTTGAGAAGCTTACGGTGGAGCCGAATAGCATAACGAGTAATGAGTAACGAGTAAGGGATGTTTTACTCGTTACTTGTTAATCTTCGGGGAACGAACGGGGGAACTGAGATTATGAAACGCATCGGGGTGTTAACCGGCGGCGGCGACGTGCCTGGGCTGAATCCCTGCATCAAGACCCTGGTTTATCGCGCCATCGACGAAGGGTATGAAGTTGTCGGCATCCGCAAGGGGTGGGGCGGCCTGCTGAACTATAACCTCGATGATCCGGCTACGCATGATCAATATATCTGGCCGTTGGACAAGCAGCGGGTACGCACCATCGATCGCACGGGCGGCACGTTCCTGCACACCAGCCGCACCAATCCCGGCAAAGTGCGCGGGCATGAAATTCCGGCCTTCCTGCGCGGCGAGCAGCCCGACGACAACGCCCTGCACGACTTCACGCCGCACGTGCTGAAAGTGCTGGAAAAACTGGGCATTGATACGCTGGTCCCGATTGGCGGCGACGACACGCTGAGTTACGCCGAGCGTTTACATCGCGAGGGCGTACACATCGTGGCGATTCCGAAGACGATGGACAACGACGTCTTCGGCACCGATTATTGTATCGGCTTCTCGACGGCCATCACGCGCAGCGTGGAATTCATCCATCAATTGCGCACCAGCGCCGGCAGTCACGAGCGGCTCGCCGTCGTCGAGCTGTTCGGTCGGAACTGCGGTGAGACCTCATTGATTGCCTCCTATCTGGGCGGCGTCGATCGCTCGATCATTTCCGAAGTCCATTTTGATCCCGAAAAACTGGCTGCGTTTTTGATGCAGGACAAGGCCAGCAATCCCAGCAACTACGCCATGGTGGCCATCTCGGAAGGGGCGCAGATGATCGGCGGCAAGATCCTCGAGTACGGGCAGGCCGACGCCTACGGTCACAAGAAGCTGGGCGGCATCGGCGCGATACTGGGCGAGGCGCTGAAGAAGATCACGGACGAAGATACCCTGTATCAGCAAGTAGGCTACCTCATGCGCTCCGGCGCGCCGGACAGCGTCGATTTGATGGTGGCGACCAACTACGCCAACATGGCGATCAAACTCATCGCGCGCGGGGCGTCTAATCGGCTGGTGGCGCTGCGCAATGGCACGTACACCAGCATCCCGGTGGCGACGATCATGCAGGGCCTGAAGCGGGTCGATGTCGATGAATTGTACGACTCGGAGAATTACGTGCCCAAGGTAAGGCACGTCGAGGGCAAGCCGATGTTCTTGTATTAAAGATTGGAAGTTGGACGCTACGCGGGAAGTTGGAAGCAAAACGGTCGGGACTGAAGAAGTCTCGACCGTTTTGGTTTCGCCTGGCAGAGGCCGCTGCGAGGTTGCGGCCGGGCGAATACATTTTTTACATTAACGGACACCTTGCAACCGCGCTAGCCATACAAAGCGACAAGGCGATTGAAAGCTCAGCCCTGGTGCGTGGTTGCAATGATGTTGCAATGAAAGTGAAATGATCTTGCAAAGGGAGCGTGTGCATTTTTGCGCAACCCTCGCTTATAATCGAAAACAGCTTGATTCGGCAGCGAATCAGCGATTCCGTTCCGTCATCTTCATAAATCCGTCCAGAAGGAGCAAACAACATGAGCACTGATCGCAACTCGAGGCAGTTATTGACCGGCTCGCTGCGCGTGAGCGTGGTGGTGGGTATGGTGCTGGCGCTGATCTTCAGCGCCGTGGGCGTCGCGCCCGCGCTGGCGGCCCTCACCGTCTCCGATGGCATGGCGGCCGGCCTAGTGTTGGGGCAAGCCAACTTCACCAGCAATGGTGCAGCTACCTCGCAAACTGGTTTGAATCGTGGCTACGATGTGGCCGTAGACCCGACTACGGGCAAGGTCTTTGTCTCCGATCAAGTCAATCATCGCGTGCTGCGCTTTGCTTCGACGACTTCCCTGTCCAATGGCGCCGCAGCAGAAGCTGTGTTGGGGCAGGCGGTTTTCACTACCGCCGCCGCAGCAGCGACCCAGGCTGGAATGAATGCGCCCGCCGGGATTTTTGTGGATGCTGCAGGGCGTTTGTGGGTGGCCGACTTGTGGAATCATCGCGTGTTGCGCTTCGATAACGCCGCAACGCTGGGTAATGGGGCCAACGCCAGCGGGGTGTTGGGCCAGCCCGATTTCACCACCGCAACCTGGGGCATCACCGCCAGCAAGATGTATGTCCCCGTGGATATCTTCTTGGATGCAGGGGGGCGGCTGTGGGTGACTGATAACGGCAACAACCGCGTGCTGCGCTTCGATAACGCCGCTACCAGTCCCAACGGCGACGCGGCCGACGGTGTGTTGGGCCAGCCCGATTTTATCACTCGGGCAGTAAATCCTGCGGTTCAGAACACCATTTACAATCCCCGTGGAGTCTACGTAGACAGTGCGGGGCGCTTATGGGTCGGTGACGAGGGCCATAATCGCGTTTTGCGTTTTGACAATGCGGCTTCCAAACTCAATAATGCCAATGCCGATGCCGTGTTAGGGCAGCTAAATTTCACGGCCAGCGGTGGTAGCACGACTCAAAACACCATGCGGGCGCCGATGGGCGTAAGCGGCGATGAAAGCACCGGGCGGATTTTCGTGGCTGATTCGCAAAATAACCGTGTTCTGGTCTTCAACAATGCTGCGGCCAAAGCCAATGGCGCCAATGCCGACAACGTCATCGGGCAAACGAACTTCACCAGCATGGGGTCAGGCACCAGCGCCACCACCTTCTGGGGCCTTTATCTGACCTCCTTCGATCCCGCCGCCCAGGTGCTGTGGGTGGGCGATTTCAACAACAACCGGGTGTTGATGTTTGGCTCACCCACGGTGGTAGTTGTACCCGGCGCGGGCGGCGGCAACGGCCCCGGCGGCGTGGGCATCACCGATGGCAGCAGCGCCTTGGAACTGTGGCTGCGGCCCGACCGTGGGGTGTACATTGACACCGGTTGCGCCACCCCCGCCATCAACAATCAGGATGCGGCCTGCTGGCAAGACCAGAGCGGCAACAATGTGAACGTGACGCAGACTGACAACACGCGGAGACCCACCTATAACACGGCGATTCAAAATGGAATGCCGGCGCTCACCTATGTGGGCGGGTCGAATGGCGATGTCCTGGTCGGCACGCTTTCCGCTTACTCCGGCAACCAGGCCTACACCATCTTTTCCGCTTTCAATCCGTCGAACAATGCCGGGGAAAACTTGTTTGCCGTGGGTACTACAAACACGAATGATAGGACCATCGCCTACCATCCCAGTCAGGGGGGAAATCGGTTGTTGTACCACTGGAATGACGATTTAGTAGTCGCTGGGACAGTGGCAGGGTGGCAGACGGAGGGTTTCCGATATACGGCTGTGGCAGCCAATCCAAACCAGTACATATACACTAACAGCAATCTGGCAGGGTCGCGCCAGACGGCTGCTCTATTGAATTTGCCAGCCAACCCGGAGCTATCGGTTGGAGGCTTTGACTTGCGCACGGGTTCTTACGGGTATGAATTGACCGGGTATTTGGGAGAGATGATCTTCTTCAGCCAGTCATTGGCTGATGTCGACCGCATCCTGGTGGATAACTACCTTAGCGCCAAGTATAACGTGGCCCTCAGCGCCAACGATGTCTACAATGGCGATGATTCCGGCAACGGCAATTTCGACCTGGATATGGCCGGTATCGGGCGCACGGACGACAACAGCCACACTCAATCTCATAGCGCTGGCATCATCGTGGTCAACCGCACTTTCCTGCAAGATAACGGCGACTGGCTGACCTTCGGCCACCTGACCCCTACGAATAACAACACCAGCGCCGATGTTCCCACTACAGGTGATTGGGCGACCGCCCTTAACCCCCTGCGCTGGACCCGCCACTGGTATTTCGACCGCACCGATGTCGGCACATCCGGCGGCACGGTGGACATCATCTTCGACTTCAGCGAAGGTGGCATGAACAATAACGGCGCAGCGCCCGCTGGCTCGGCCAGCAACTATCGCCTGCTGGGACGTTCTGGAACGACCGGCCAGTTCAGCGAGATTGCCACGGCCACCGCCATCATTGGCGACCAGGTGCAGTTCATCGGTGTGGATGCCACCCTGCTGGGCAGCAACTTCACCCTCGGCACGTTGGATGACGCTAACAGCCCGACGGCGATCGGCTTGAGCAGCCTGCGGGCTGAGTCGCCCGATCGGACTGTTGCCCGCTTCGCGCCGATCGGACTGGGCGCGCTCCTGCTGATCCTCGCAGGGGGTGTGCTAGTGATCAATCGCAAGCAGCGCCGCTCGCAGGCGTAAACGCTGGGCAGGTGTAAACCAAAACGGTCGGGCTTGAAAAAACCCCGACCGTTTTTGTTCACTCGTCACTCATCACTTCTCACTCATCAGCTGCCCGCTGGGCATTGGTTGCGACATGAGTTTGGCGATGCCGCGCACATCCATCCACCACTGCCCGGTTCGGTCAGAAAGCGGATTAGCGTGCCGTCGCGCGCACGGTTTTCGCTGCGCGGGTGCGATCGTGGGCGACAGTGGATCTCGCTTTCGCCGTTGTCGAACGCGTGACCCGGCCGGCCAGGGCTACATTGATCAGCTGGTTCAGGCTGACGCCCTCTTGCGCGGCGGCTTCGACCAGCTGCTGGTGCAGGGTGCGTGGTACACGCACGACAAACCGGCCACTATACGTTTCAGCCGTCTGCGGTTCAGGAATTGGCCGCCCATCCTCTAGCGCGATTTCCAGCCAGCCAGCCAGCGCGTCTTGAATCATATCGGCGGCTTCTTCGGGCGTGTCGCCTTCGGTAAAGCAGCCCGGCAACTCCACCACACGCGCAAACCACGTGGTCTCATCTTCCCGCGTGATTTGAATGGTGTACGGCAGGGACAAGTAGTATTTGAGGTCTTTGCGTTTGCCCATGTTGCCTGGCCTTAACACACACACGGTCGAGACTTGAGACCGTCCCGACCGTGTTGTTTTCACTCGTCACTCGTCACTCGTCACTTCTCACTTCTCACTCATTAGCTGTCCACCCGGCATGGGCTGCGACATGAGTTTGGCGATGCCGCGCACATCCATCCACCACTGCTGCCTGGGCCGTTGATTGTCTTTGTCCACCAGCTTGGGGATTTCTTCCAGCGAGTGCAGCTCGATGCCGCCCGCTTCCAGGCCGATAAACGCGCCCTGCGGCTCCGGCGACCTGGCTTGCTCGATCAGAAAATCGATGCAGCGCGCGGCGAAGCGCGTGGCCTGAATGCGATCGAACGGCGACGGATCACCGCCCTGCTGCACGTGACCCAGAATGGTCTGACGCACTTCAAACAGGTCGTTGCTTTCCGCTTCAAAGATCGCGCACAGGACGTTGGTGCTGTATACCGGGTGCGCGTCTTCGTTGCGGATCATCAACCCCAGCCGCTTGCCGTGTTCAAAGCCCAGCCGCAGCTGCTCCACATCGGCGACCAGTTCGTGCAGGCGCACGCCTTCTTCGTGCAGGTACACGCGCTCTGCGCCGGTCGCCAGGCCGCCCATCAACGCCAGATAACCGCACTTGCGGCCCATCACTTCCACTACGTAACACCGCCGCTGCGCCACCGCCGCCTGCTTCACCTTATCCACCGCTTCGACGATGGTGTTAAGCGCCGTATCCGCGCCGATACTCAAATCGGAGCCGGGCAGATTGTTGTTGATCGACGCGGGCAGACAAATAATCGGGATGTTGAAGGCCGGATAGTTTTCGCGTTCGATAAAGAGATGATGCGCGCCCTGATAGCCGGAGAAACCGCCGATCAACAAGATACCGTGAATGTCGTGCTTCTCGATCGTGCGGGCGATGGCATAGAAGTCTCGTCCGCTCGGAATCTCGCGGCTGGTGCCCAGACCCGATCCGCCTTTGGACGCCCAGCCGCTGACGCTCATCCAGTTCATCTCGTGCACTTCGCCCTCGATGAAGCCGTTGAAGCCGTTGGCGATACCCAGCATGACATGGCCGCGATCGAGACCGATGCGCACCGCCGCGCGCACGGCGGTATTCATGCCGGGGGCGGGCGCGCCGCGATTCATGACGGCCAGGCGCAGCGGCTTCTGCCCCGGTGCGGCGGGATGCGGCAGTGACCGCAGCAACGTGCGCAGCGTGCGATACGTTTCAGTGAAGCTGCTGCCGCGCAGTTCCATCGCGCGATCGTACTCGTGTTCGTCAATCGCTTTGGCGATGGCGCGCGTCTGTTCAACGCAGGCCATCAGCGGCACGGTGGTGATGCGATTGCCGCGAATGGCGATCATCTGCGGCTCGTCGGCGGGCTTCGCGGCCAGCACGGTTTCCACGGCCTGGTAGCCCATCATCGTGCCCAGGTTGCGATCGAAGGCGCTGGGCGCGCCGCCACGCTGCACGTGACCGAGCACGGTGGTGCGTACTTCTTCACCCAGTTTTTCCTCGAGGAATTTCTGAACGTACGAACTGCCGATCGGGTGGCCGTATTTATCGCGCGCGCCTTCGGCCATCACGACGATGCTGTCCCGTCGGCCGGCGGCGCGGCCGCGCTGCAAATCGGCCACCATCTTGTCTTCCCAGTTGTCCCACGGTGGGGGATTTTCGGGAATCAACACCCATTCTGCGCCGGTGGCGAGCGCGGCCATCAACGCCAGATAACCGCAGTTGCGGCCCATGACTTTGACGACGAAGGCGCGCTGATGGCTGGCGGCGGTGCTCGCGATCGCGTCGATGGCTTCGGTGATGCGATGCAGCGCCGTGTCCGCGCCGATGGTCATGTTGGTGCCGAACATGTCGTTATCGATCGAGCCGACCAGCCCGACGATCGCCAGGTTGCCGTGTTCATCGGCTGTGGCCTGGGTGATCGCGCCGGATTCGACCAGCTCACTCAGCAGCGACGGCCATTCTTGCCGGAAGAGATTCGCGCCGGTCAGACTGCCATCGCCGCCGATGACGACGAGCGAATCGATCTCGCGGTCGATGAGATTCTTGGCCGCTGTGCGACGCCCGTCGCGGATGCGGAAATCATCCGATCGGGCGGTGCCGATGATCGTGCCACCCAGGCCCAGAATGCCGCCGACCGAATCCCAGTTCATTTCGCGGATGCGGTCGTCGCCCTCGACCATGCCCTGGTAGCCTTCGTAGATCGCGTACACGGTCACGCCGCGATCGAGCGCGGTGCGGATGACGGAGCGCACGGCCGCATTCATGCCGGGCGCATCGCCGCCGCTGGTTAACACTGCCAGACGTTTAGTTGCCATAGCCATTAGTCCTGTCTAAAACTATCGCCGTCCCTTGACGCAGCCGCACCGATTCTACCGCATTCTATCGAATCGGCAAAAACGATGTGGATCCAACAGCAGTCCACGAATGCCCACGAATCGCACGAATAGTACAATCCTTAGCGCAGATTCGTGTGAATTCGTGGATCAATTGTTCGGCAGGTTGGCAAATAGTTCGTGGATATTGCCATCGGGATCGGCGAACATGGCGGTGCGCTGGCCCCACGGCATATCGCCGGGCGCGTGGACGGGCGCTGCGCCTTTGACCAGGATGTCGGCATAAGCGCGATCGACATCGGCGGGCGAGTCGCAGGGGAAGGCCAGTTCGAAGCGATGGCCGCGCGGCGCTTCGGCGTAGGAGGCATCGCCGCTGGCGTCCAGTAAAATCGCGCGAGCGCACACGGCAAAGCGCACGCCGCCGCTCTCAAACTCTACATAGCCGCCCATGTCCTGCTTGATGGTGAAGCCCAGCGCATCGTGATAAAACGCGGCCAGGCGCGGCACGTCGTCGGTGAGGATGGTGATGAGCGCGATGTGGCTGAGCATGGCTGACTCCTTGCGCTTAGCTGGCTCGAATGAAGTGCGGCATCTCGATCGGAATCTCCAGCGAAAGTTCGATCAGGCCGCGATATTTGCCCTGTTCGTACCACGGCGATTGATAGATCAGCCTGTGGACGCCGTTCTTCTCGATGGTATACACGTTGGCCTGGCGCGCGTCGAGCAAGTGCTGAAGTTTGGCGCGGGCGGGTTCGGGATGGCAATCGAGCAACGATGTGCCGATCAATTCCGCGCCGCCCTGTGACTCGAAGGTCTTCACGGACTTATCGTTCATGCTTAAAATAAGGCCGTCGGCATCGCATACTGTAATCGAGCCGGGAAATTCTTTGATCCATAAATGATCGGTCATACTTTCTCCTGTGATTTAAAACATGGTATGAGTCACCATTGGCGATGGCTCATTAATTGTGCCGGTTGTCACCCGACCAACTTGTCATATTCAGCATGTATACCGATCCAAAACCAGAGCAGGCGGCCATCATCTTCGACGCCTAAAGCGCGATATTTGAGACCGACTCGTACAGACCAGTATCTGCCAGCTTTCTTCAAATGCAGGGATGGATGATCGGGGTTGCTTTTGAGTAGTTCAAAGTTCTTATCGGCCAGTTTCTGAACTGCGGGCGGCAGTTTCGCATACGACTCCCAGAACTTAGGGCCGGTCAGATGTTTCATAGCTCTCTGAATTTGCCGGCGTGAAAATCGGCCAGCGCTTGATCGGCTAACTTGTCGAGTTTGCCTGCCCGCACATCGCGTTCAAATTGCTTATCCCAGGCTTTGGCATCAAAGACATCGAACCACTTTCGAAATCGCGCTAAGTCGCGCGGCGCTAATTGCGAAACGGCTTGTTCGATTTCTTGAACAGTGCTCATCATCGGTACCTCCAACTCAATTATACAATCACTGGCTCTTGATACACGCCGAACACTTCGCGGAAGACATCGGTAATTTCCTGTAACGTCGCATACGCCTTCACCGCATCGAGGATGAAGGGCATGGTGTTCGCAGTGTCTCTGGCCGCCCCGCGCAGCGCGCTCAGCGTTGCGCCGACGCGCTCGTTGTCGCGGGTGCTGCGTAATTCCTCTAACCGCGCATTCTGCTTGCGTTCGCCGTCGGGATCCATCT
>JACRBO010000531.1 GCA_016219235.1 Chloroflexota bacterium | reverse complement strand
TGCTGGTCATCGCGTGACGCCACGATGTCGGCCGGAATGCGCCACAACTCGATAAATTTGCGATTGTAGATCGTCACCCGGCGATCGACGTCAATCACCAGAATGCCGTCGGCGGTCGAATCCAGCGTGGCCTGCACCAGCGAGAGGTAACGTGCCCGATCGGCTTCGGCGGCTTTGCGGGCGGTGATGTCTTCTTTCACCGCGAGATAGTTGACGATGCCGCCCTGCGCATCGAGAATGGGCGAGATGGACGCCCATTCCCAGTACAATTCGCCGTCTTTCTTCTTGTTATGGAACTCGCCGTGCCATTCACGGCCGGTCGAGATGGTATCCCACAGCTGCTTGTATTCGTCGGACGGCGTATGACCCGATTTGAGGATGCGGGGGGTCTGGCCCAGCGCTTCGCCCAGCGTGTAGCCGGTGGTGGCCTTGAATTTGGGGTTGGCGTATTCAATACGGCCGTCGGGATCGGTAATGACAATCGTGGCGGGGCTTTGCTCGATCGCCTGCCACAATTGGCGCAGTTGATTTTCCACTTGCTTCCGCGCGGTGATGTTGTGGACAAAGGCCAGCACCCGGCAGTGATCGTCGTCGCCAGGGAGACTATCGACCAGGCTGATCGCTACTTCCAGCGTCAGTTCATGACCGTCTTGATGGCAGGCGGGCCATTCGTGATAACGGCCGGCCAGCTGATCGGCGGCCTCGGTGGCGGCCTGTGCGGTGAGGGCGGATCGCACGCGCGTGATGAATCGATCGGGCACCAGCCGCGTGATCGGTTGGCCGATCAGCTCGGCGGCAGCATAACCAAAGAGCCGTTCGGCGGCCGGATTGAAGATCCGGATGCAATAGTGGGCGTCAAGGCCAACGATAGCTTCGGGACAGAGAGCAATGAAGTTCTGGTCAGGCGACATGCGGCAAGTTCCCCCGGCGGCGGGATCGAGCGGCCAAGGCCCGCCTCAATCAGCGCAGAAAGAGTTTGACCTGGTTGGGCAGGGCGCGGGTATCCACCGGCTTGGTGATGTAGCCGTCACACCCGGCGTCCAGGGCGCGATCGCGTTCGGTGGGGACCGCATTGGCCGTCACCGCCACAATCGGGATGTGGCGGGTGGCCGGGTTCGCTTTGATCTTGCGGGTGGCCTCATAGCCGTTCATGACGGGCAGCATCACATCCATCAAGATCAAATCGGGCAGTTCGCGTGTGGCGATGTCTACGCCGATCTGGCCGTTTTCAGCGGTCAGCAGTTCGTAGCCATCGGGCTTCAAGATGGCGATGAGCAGCGCACGGTTCATGGCGTTGTCTTCGACGATCAGTATCTTTTTGGTCATGGTTGCAGATCCTGATCTGGCAGAACACCGATGGTCTGCCAGTCGATGGGCATATGATATTGCGCCGCAAATTGATGCAGATCGGTGGCCTGGATGCGATAATGCCCGCCGGGAGTCGTGTAGGCCGGCAAACCGCGGTCGCGGATCCAGTTGACGACAGTGGCCTGACTAACTTGACAGGCACGGGCGACATCGCCGGTGGTCAGTGACTTGGGCATAGTTTACCATCCTTGCAAAGTTTGGCCTAATTAGCCGATAACAACATCTTACAAGATTTTGGTGTTTTTTTGTGTTTGGATTGCATTGTCGAAGTGTTGGGATTCCCTTGTTAGAATTTGGAGTTTCATTGACTTATCGAATGCGGATGCTATAATCAGCTTCAATGTCGTTCCGGCAAGTTGACGGACTGTTGTGAATGAATGGCCGCCCGAAGGCAGAGGGGCGGTGTCCAATGTATTGATACAAAGGGGGAGAAATGACGCATCAACCAGCTCGTCGCCGTATCCCAGCCTGGAGTGTGTGGCTCATCATTGTCAGCTGGCTATTGGCTGCTTGCGGTCCGGCTGCTACTCCGGCTCCCGCGCCAACGTCGCAACCCGCGCCTCAATCGACTGAATCCACCCAACCGATCGCGCCGCCGCCCACGACCGCGCCCGTACCAGCTGAGCCGGTGGTAGTGAAGTTGGGCTGGCTGGGCAAACCGGATACGCTGAATCCGGCTTACGCTTTCCTCACTGAATCCTACATCGTGTTCGATTTGATCCTAAGCCCGCTCGTCACCGAGGGGATCGACGGCAAGTACACCGGTGATCTCGCCGCCGAGTGGAGCAGCTCGCCCGACGGTTTGCTGTGGACGTTCAAACTGCGTGATAACTTGAAGTGGCACGACGGCACGCCCCTGACCGCCGAGGATGTGGCGTGGTCGATCGACGCCGTCATTCAGAATCCCGACGGGTGGGCGGCGCTGTCCGGTTACGTGGGCGGCTTCACGGAGGCCACAGCACCCGATGCGAAGACGGTCCAGATCGCGGTCGAAGAGCCGATCGGAAACATGGAATACCGCGTGTCGTTTTTGTATGCGCTGCCGCGCAAGGATTTTGAATCATTCGCCACACCGGAAGACTTGCAGAACTTTGCCAACGATGCGGCGCTGGGCAGCGGCGCGTTCAAGTTAAAGACGTTTGACAAAGATCAAGGCGTCATCGTGCTGGACGCCAACCCCGATTTTCATCTGGGCCGCCCCAAAATCGATCAGGCTATCTTCCGCACCTTTGACAACGAAGACGCCATGGTGCAGGCCGTCAAAGTGGGCGACATCGACGTGGTGATCGAAGTGCCCAGTACGGCGGCTGAAACGGTAAAGGGCTTTGCCGACGTCAAAGTCGTGCAGCAGCCCAGCCGCTCACTGTCGCAACTGATCATCAACTCCGCGCCCGCCGATCACGATCCAAAGCCGACGCGCAACCCCGCGCTGGAAGACCCGGTGGTTAAACTCGCCATCGCGCAGGCCATCGACAAGCAGGACCTGGTGGATATTGTGCTGCAAGGGTTGGGCAAACCAGGCTACAGCATCATTCCGCAAACGCTGGGCGGCGGCTACTGGTACAACCCCAACATTCAGGATGTGCCGTTTAGTATAGAGACGGCCAATGATTTGTTGGACAAAGCGGGTTACGTTAAAGGCCCCGACAATGTTCGGGCTAAAGATGGAGTTCGGCTCGAATTCCGCCTGCAATTCCCGTCGGATTCGGACACCGCGCCGCGCGTGGCCGATCTGATGACAGGCTGGTTCAAAGAGGCGGGCATCAAGACCACGCCGCAAGCGGTCGATCCTGATTCACTGACCTCGGCCTGCTGTCCGACGGGCGACTACGACCTGATCTTGTGGGGCTGGGGCAGCGACCCCGATCCCGATTTCATGCTCAGCGTCCTGACGAGCGATCAATTTGTGGAGGGCGGCTGGAGCGACAGCGGCTACTCCAATCCAAAATATGACGAACTGTACCTGGCGCAGCAATCGGCTACCGATCCGGCCGCGCGCCAGAAGATCGTCTGGGAGATGCAGCAGATGGTGTTCGACGACAAGCCGTACATCGTGTACTGGTACGCGGACACGCTGCAAGCCTACCGTACCGATCGCTTCAAGAACTTCATCGAGTCGCCGATTTTGGGACTGGAGTCGGCTGCCTCGTTAAGGCAGGTCGAACCGGTCAAGTAGCCTCACCCCGCCCCTCTCCCGCGCACCGGGAGAGGGGTCTTTTGATGCGATGAACCGTCGCGATTATCTGCTGCGCAAAATACTGCTGGCGATTATGACGCTGGCCGTCGTCGTCACGATCGACTTCTTCCTCTTCCGCGTGCTGCCAGGCGATCCGGTACGCGCGGTGATCGGTCGCAACGTGCGCATCACCGCCGAAACGCAGGCTGCGCTGCGCCAGCAATTTGGTCTGGATAAGCCGCTATTCCCCGATCAATTCTTCAACACTATCAGCCAGTGGGCGCAGGGCAACCTGGGTGTCTCATGGTCGTTGCGCCGGCCGGTGGGCGAAGTGCTGATGAGCAAGCTGGGCTATACACTGCTGCTCATCACCAGCGGGCAAGTCCTGTCGATTGTGCTGGGGATTACGCTGGGACTGTTCGCCGGCTGGAAACGCAAGACCGCCGTCGATGTAAGCGCGTTGACATTCTCGCTCATCGCGTGGGCCACGCCCACGTTCTGGCTGGGCATCATCCTGCTGGCGGCCGGCAGCACGTGGCTAGGCCTGCCCACCGGCGGCTCGATCGAGCCCGGCAACATCGGTAAGCCGTTCCTCGAAAACCTGCCCGATATTCTGCGCCACCTGATTTTGCCGACCCTCGCGTTCACGATCGTGTATCTGGGCGAATACATGCTGATCATGCGCTCGTCGATCCTGGAAGTGCTGGGCGAAGATTACATCCTGACGGCGAAGGCCAAAGGCTTTAGCAACTGGCAGGTCCTGCGGAAGCATGCACTGAAGAACGCCATGCTGCCGATCGTGACGCTGGTGGCGCTGAACCTGGGCTTCACCGTGTCCGGCGCAATCTACATCGAGACGGTGTTCTCGTATGACGGCCTGGGTAAGTTGTTTCAGACGGCGCTGGAAAAGCAGGACTTTCCGCTCTTGCAGGGCGCGTTTCTGCTGTTGGCCGTCAGCGTCATCGTGGCGAATTTGCTGGCGGATTTGCTGTACACGTATCTCGATCCGCGGGTGAGAGAGACGTGAGATAAAACGTGGTGCGTGACGAGTAACGAGTGATGAGTTTAACTATGTTAGATTTCCCGGCCTGCCACGAGAGAACGCAAAGAACACAAGGTAGGCACGCCATCTTTGTGTTCTTTTGTGGCTAATCTAATTCTTGTCCAAAAAATTCCCGGTAGAGAGCCGTCAAGCATCCTGAGCGGAATGGCGTGCTTTTCCGCCATGCAGTCGAAGGATGCGATTCTACCCGAAGTAGGCGAGCAATGAGCGAACACACATATGTGACAGAGAATGCCATTCAGCGCGAACGATTGAAGGCACTGGCGGCGAAGTTGAGCGACGACGATCTGCGGCGCGAAGTGGGCGCGGGTTGGACCGTGGCCGCGACGCTGGCGCATATCGCGTTCTGGGATCAGCGTGTGCTGAAACTGCTGCATCGTTTTGAGCGGCAGGGCGTTGGTCCGTCGCCGCATCCCGCCGATGTGGACGCCATCAACGATGCAACGAAAGCGTTGTGTCTGGCGCTGCCCCCGCACACGGCAGCGCAGCTGGCAGTCTCGACGGCTGAAGAACTCGATCGTGAACTGGAAAAATTATCTGACGAGATGCTGGCTCAACTCGCGGCGGCCGGCAATCCGATTAAGTTGTCGCGCGCCGAACACCGCGAGTATCACCTGGATGAAATCGAGCAGCTAATCGGTTGATTACGGATTACTCGTCACTCGTTACTCGTTACTCATCATGTCTGATCGCTGGCTGATCTTCAAGCGCAACTTCGCCAACTTCTGGAAACTCTTCCGCCGCAGCCGGATGGGCAAGATCGGCGCGTTGCTGCTGATCACGGCGATCGGCCTGGCGACATTCGCGCCGCTGCTGACACCCTATCAACCCACCGACACGATCCGCGATGCCAACGGGCGCGGCATGACGTTCGCGCCGCCCAGCGTGCACGGGCCGTTGGGTACCGACGATGCCGGCCGGGATGTGTGGACACAATTGGTGTATGGCGCGCGCATCTCGCTGCTCATCGGTTTTATGGCCGGCCTCATCGCGATGTTTATCGGGAGCACGCTGGGCATTCTGGCCGGCTACTACGGCGGCAAGATTGATACGCTGTTGATGCGCACCACCGATGTGTTTCTGGTGATCCCCGATCTGCCGTTGATCATCGTGCTGGTGGCCGTGATCCGGCAGGTGAATTCCAACATCCCGCCGCTACTGGTGTTGATCGGCGTGATCGGTCTGTTGTACTGGACCAGCACGGCGCGTCTGATCCGATCGCAGGTGTTGTCGATCAAGGAACGACAGTTTGTGACGCGCGCCCGCGCGATCGGGGCGGGCAACGCGCACATCATTCGCAAGCATATTCTGCCGCAGGTGCTGCCGTTGATCGTCGCTAGCACGGTGCTGATCATCTCGACCTCGATTCTGGTGGAGAGCGGCCTGGCCTTTCTGGGATTGGGCGATCCCACGCAGCCGTCGTGGGGCACGATGCTGAACTTTGCCTTCGATCGCAGTGCGGTATCCAACGGCGCGTGGTGGTTCTATCTGCCGCCCGGCCTGGCAATTGTGTGGGTGACGCTGGGCTGCGTGCTGCTGGGCAATGTGCTGGAAGAGATGTTCAACCCGCGGCTTACGTCGCATCATCTGGAAGGCGATCAACACATGGTTGCCCGAAAAACAGAGTCCACGAATCAACACGAATCTGCGCGAATCATTCAGAATTAGCGTCGATTCGTGTGAATTCGTGGATCAAATTTTGATCATGAACGAATCAGAACCGCTGCTCAGCGTCAGGCACTTGAATACGGACTTCATCACGCCCGATGGGACGGTGATGCACGCCGTCGAGGACGTGTCGTTTGACGTGCAGCCGGGCCAGACGCTGGGCCTCGTCGGCGAATCGGGCTGCGGTAAGACGACGACGATGCTGTCGTTGATGCGGCTGCTGCCCGCGGCAGGCCGCATCACGCGCGGGCAGGTGCTGTTCAACGGCGTCGATCTGCTGGGCATCAGCGAGCGGCAGATGCGGCACTATCGCTGGAAGGAAATGGCGATGGTGTTCCAGAGCGCGATGAACGCGCTGAATCCCGTGCGCAAAGTGGGCGATCAGATCGGCGAGGCGATTTTGCTGCACGGCCTGATGGATCAGGCGGCCGCCGATCGGCGCGTGGTGGGCCTGCTGGATCTGGTGGGCATCGCCAAATCGCGCAAGGATCAGTATCCGCATCAGTATTCCGGCGGCATGCGGCAGCGCGCGATGATCGCGATGGCGCTGGCCTGTCAGCCCAAATTGCTGTTTGCCGACGAGCCGACGACTGCCCTCGACGTGATGATTCAGGCGCAGATTCTGGAACTGCTGCGCGACATTCAACAGGTGATGGGGCTGGCGATCGTATTGGTCACGCATGACCTGGGCGTGGTCGCCGAAATTTGCGATAGCGTCGTGGTAATGTACGGCGGCAAAGTGGCCGAATACGGCTCGATCGATGTGGTGTACAACGCGCCGCAGCACCCGTACACGCAGCG
>JACRBO010000530.1 GCA_016219235.1 Chloroflexota bacterium | reverse complement strand
GCCCCAACTGCCGCCGAAACCACCGCGGACGAAGCCACGCCGCCGTCGCTCGCCGGCTCTTTTTTGATCGCGCTTCGGGCGCTCATCGCGCCCCGCCGCGGGCCGTGGGTGCTCGGTTGGTAGAGTTATTTCAGAGGACTCCTAATATTCAAGATGAAAACTCAACCTTACACGCCCCTGTCCTGCCGATAGGTTGTTCATCGGCAGGACAGAGACGCTTCGCGGGGTGAGGCTAATTCACAGTAAGTGGCATCAACATGCCATGTTCCAGATGCGATTTACCATCGCCGCTGTCCGGCACGAAGCACACCGCCACGTAACTGCCCGCTTTCAGATCGACCGTCGCCCAGGCGCGCATGCCAGCGGCCATCGGCAGTGCACCGCCCGCCTGTTCGCCGGGCGGCGGGCCGCCGGACTCAGGATTCGACAGGAAGGCCTGCATGTCGGCCAGCGTCCTCCCCTCGGCCAGCCTGAACAGGATCATCTCGTGCGACTGTGCGCCTTGATTGCTGACCTTGAACGTGTGCGCTCCCGCCTTTAGTTCGGTTGGCATCTCAAAGGCAAATTCTTTCATCGTCACTGCCACATCGGAGGCCGGTTCCGCCGTGCTCGATCCCGCCGTGACCTTGAATGGCTTGAGCATGCCTTTCGCCATGTATGGCACGTGATCCTCGCCCGCGCCGAAATCCAGCACCGCGTAATCGCCGGCCTTCAGATCGAGTGTGGTCGCTTGCGTTGCGCCCGGCGGGGTGGTGTTCACACCGCTGGCCAGATTGCCCAGCGCAAACACGCCGCTCGGATTCGGCTCCTTGAGCGCCGCATTGAATTGATCGAGCGTCACACCGTCGTTCAGACGAAACAACATCGCCATATGCGCCTCTTTGCCCGCGTTCGACAACTTCAGTGTGACCACGCCGCCCGCGATCGATTCCGGCATCTCAAACGCATACTCCTTCGCCGTGATGGTCACTTCCGGCGGTTTGGCCGCCGACTGGCACGCCCCCGCGATCATCACCAGACCGATCACCCCTGCCACAATCGCTATGAAACGAGACTTCTGAAACATGATCTTTCTCCCTTGATAGTGAACTTTACGAAACCGACTCTGTTCGCGCCCGTCGTGCCTTACGCAGATAGTGCTGCGCGAACATGTACAACCCCGTGACCAGCAGCGACAGTAACGACAGAATGAGCATGACGATCATCCACGGCGGCGATGAAGTGTTGTCGCCTGATGCGGTGCTGAATATTGCCGTGATCGCCATCAGCACGAACGGGATCACCAACCAGCGATGCACGATGCGTATCCACTTACTGACTGTGTTCATGACTCGTCCCTCCCTTGCGTTTGTGTTCATCGCTATTCCGATGGCACGCGGCCAATCAGCCAACCCAGCGTCAACCCATACAGCGCATGCGCCACGGCGAAGTGCGCGGCCGGCAGGCTGCTCAGCGCGATATTGATCCCCGTTGCAAAAGCGATCTGTGTGATGAGCCACATCAGCAGGCCATACGCCACCCCGCTGAGGACGCTACCGCCCCGCCCGCTCGATCGTCTGCGCCCGATCAGCCGATACATCAGGCTGAACAGCATGCCGTAAATCGCAGCCACCGCCAGATGGATCAACGCGCCGCGCACCGGCGAAGTGCCCTCGCCCAGATCGAAGGCACTAAGTGTCGCGGCCACGCCTGTGCCGATCAGCACGCCGATCACGATCAGATAGATCGCCATCACGATGCCGGCTCCAACGCCGTGCAATAAACCATCGACGGCGGCATCCCCGCTTGAACTCCGCACTTTGATCAGGGGTTGACTGTTGCTCATGTTGTTCCTCCTTCAGTTTGGCCTCACTATACTCGCCGACCATCTCCTGATCGTTACGGCCAGCGTTACGAACCGTTTTCTGATGTACAATGCCAGCATGTCCACCTTATCGATCCTGCTGCTCGGCCCGCCCCACATCGAAGTGGCTGGCGCGGCCATTACCGTCGACACGCGCAAGGCCATCGCGCTGTTGGCCTATCTGGCCGTCACGCGCAGTGAGCAACGGCGCGAGTCGCTGGCCGCGCTGCTGTGGCCGGAGGTCGATCAGGTGCACGCCTTTTCGGCTTTACGCCGCACCTTATCGGCATTGAACAAAGCCCTCGGTGGGCGCGGTCTGCTCATCGAGCGTGAGACCGTTTCGCTGGATGATGACGTCGATTGCTGCATTGATGTAACACAATTTCAGCGCTGCCTGGCCGCGTGCCGCGCACATGGTCATCCCGCCCACGATGTCTGCGCGCGCTGCCTCGAACCGTTGACCGAAGCGGCGGCCTTGTATCGCGGCGATTTCCTGGCAGGCTTCTCT
>JACRBO010000051.1 GCA_016219235.1 Chloroflexota bacterium | reverse complement strand
TGCCGGCAAAGATCGCGCCCGCCCACGCGCGCCCCACAATCGGCACAGCCAGCGTCACCAGCGCCCAGCCAAACACGCCGCCGCCCTCGCCCTGCTTCATGATCTGCCACAGATCAGCGCCCGCCGCATAGGCGTGCAGCGCGCCCAGCAGACTGACAAACGCCACTTCCAGGCTGATGATCATGCGCCACGGCGTGGACAGGCCCATATCCTGCGCCAGCCAGATCAGCAGCCCACCCAATCCGCCAACGAGCGCCACTGCGCCGAACGCCCCCCAGCCAAACAGGTTGTACAGCCAGTCGCTCCACGGATCGGCGACGCTGCCGGTTGCGACAAAGATCAGCGCCAGAAACGACAAAATCGCCAGCGCGATGAGGAGCACGCCGGCGATTTCACGACCGCGCGCGCCAAAGGTAAAGCGCAGCGGTCGTCGACGCTCACCTGACCTGGCGCTCTTGCCTGCCGGGCCGGATGATTTAGAGCGAGTTGTTTTAGCCATACAGTTCAGACTGGGGCAGAGGCATGCACGTATCCTCTTCAGTCCGCGTTTCTGCCTCCGCGCTCCGCAGTGAATCTTGCACCTGTCGCAGCGACAGCCCTAGCCGCCGGTGCGCCACATCCACGTTCAACACCTTCACCCGCACCGTCTCATCTTCACGCACCACATTGCGCGGATGCAGGAAGTTGCCCTCGGCCAGTTCCGAAATATGGATCAGGCCTTCGACGCCTTCTTCCAATCGCACAAACGCGCCAAAGTCCACCACCGTGGTGACCAGTCCTTCCACCAGCTGGCCGAGCTGATACCGCGCGGCCACCGTCGCCCACGGATCGGGCAGCAAGCGCTTCACGCTCAGCGCCACACGCCGCTGCGCCCGATCGACGTTCATCACGTATACGTCCACGTTCTGGCCGCTGTGCAGCACGTCACCGGGATGATTGATGCGCCCCCACGAAATCTCGCTGATGTGCGCCAGCCCTTCCAGTCCGCCCAGATCGATGAACACGCCGAAGTCGCACACGGTGGTCACCACACCGCAGCGTCTCTGGCCGGGCTGCATGTCCGTCATCAGCATTTCCAGCCGCGTGCGATCGTTATAGGCCAATCGCTCCGACAACACAAAGCGGCCGCGCGCCCGATCCAGTTCGATGATCTTGCCGTGCACGTGCTGGCCCACGCGCTTGCCAAATTCGGCCTTGCGCTGATCTTCGTCGTTGACGGCGGGCATGCCGATCAGATGCGACGAAGGCACAAAGCCGTGCAGGCCCTGCCAGTCCACCAGCAGGCCGCCGCGATTAAAGCCCGTCGCCTCGACGGTCAGGGCCTCGTCGGCATCGCACGCCCGCTGCGCCGAGGCCCACAACACGTCGATCGGGCGGGCCGCTGCCCCGGCTTCACTCGTCGGCGGGCGGCCGCGGCCATTCGCTGCCGGCGCTGCCCCCGAAGCTTCTTCATCCTGTATCAACGACAGCCAGTAAGCTTCTTCGAGCGTGTCCTTTAACGGTTCCATTGCCTTCCACTCCTACTCGCAATCAGACTACGGGCCAATTCAAATTAACTGTATTTTACATTCTCTAATGAAAATGACAAATCCGGCTTCTTCGCCCTACTCGCCTGATGAAAAATTGATCCACTAAATCTCCACGAATCTTCACTAAGGCTTACACCGTTTTAGAGCAGAGGCGGCTCCCACGCCGCCGGACAGGATGCGCTAGCCGCGAAGAATGTCTGTCCGCCCGATTCAGTCAGCATCCCGATCGAAGCCACGGCTCCGGGGTTTTTGATTCGTGCTCATTCGTGTCAATTCGTGGATCGCTTTTTCAAACCCATCACTCATTCCGGCGCATCACTCACCCGCTCTTCCATCTTGGACAGCGACGCGGCCACCGCCTCCACCGCGATGCGCTGCTTGCGATACAGATCGCTCTCGCTCATCGCCAGGCGCTGCGCGATCTCGCGCACCTTGTGCCCCTGCACAAACCGCATCTCCAGAATGTTGTACAACACCCACTCGGCGGCGGTTAGACTGCGTGGCCCGTCGGGCCGCAGTTGCTCGATCGCCTCCGCCAGCACGGCGCGCAAGGCTTTAGGTGCATCTTCATCGTGCGCGAGTAGCGCCTGTTCCACCACCTGCATCCGCAACAGTGGACTGCCCGTCAATTTAGGCCCGCCCCAGTAATGGCTTAGCGCATCCTTAACCCAATTCGCAAATTCGGGATCATCGGTCAGGATCACTTCCGGCGGCGGCTGCGTCGGCGAATCGGTATAGCGAATGACGCCGCGCTGTTGTTGCAACACATCGATTTCCGGCATCACGCGCTCGATCGCCGCGAAGACCTCTTGCTGCAAACGGCGATCTTCCAACGCGATGGCCGCCTGCCGGATCAATGTCTGCAAGCCGTGGATTTCGTCATTGGAGAGAGTCAGCGTATCCGATTGAGCGGTGGCGGCCAATGCGCCCAACAGCCCCTCATCGCCGCGCGCCCACAACGGCCACGCCCAGAAGCCGTCCACGCGCACCGGGCCGTTTTCCGTCGGTTGCGATTGCGTGACTGCCATTTCCTTCAACGCCTGATCGAACATCTCCACCGGCCCGATGTGCGCGCGCAACCGCCACTGCCCATCGGCGTCGAGCGAGGCTAGAAACACACGCTGCACGCGCAGCAGATCGACTACGGCGGTCAAAATGTTTTCGAGGAACTGCTGCAGGTCGGTCGTCGTCAACAGCCGATCGCCCAGATTGCGGATGTAGTCCAGTTCCGATCGATCCTGCTGAAACAGGATCACGTCCAGGAACGGCTGCAACGATCCGCGCGCGATCTGAAAGATCACGATGAAGAACACGATCGCCAGCGTGGTCAGTGTCTCGCGCGGCAGGCCCAGCAATTCTTCCAGCCGCCAGAACAGCACGACCGCCGCCGCGACGGTCGCCGCCATGATCGGCCCGCGGAAGAGGAAGCGGATCAATCGGTATTTCACCACCCGATCGGGCGCCAGCACCCCGAAGTAGGCTACGCTGTAGGCCATCACGATCAACATCGTCGCGATCAGAATGTTGCCCGCCACCAGCGCGATCCACGAACTCAGCGGCACGGCCGCATCGGCGTTGCTGGACAACAGCAAATACGGAAAGACGGCCAGCGCGGGGCCGGTGGACGACAGCAGCAGATACGTCATGCGCCGATGCGAAGTCCGCGTCAGGCAGCGCTGTCGCGCGCGTGTGATGCCGACAAAGCCCGCAATGGCCGCGCCGGAAAAATAGACAAAATACACCCAGAACAACGGGCCGGGATTCAGGTGCGGAGCCGAGTTGAACAGGATGCCGTCGGTCACGATCACATCGCTGAACAACGCCAGCCCCATGAAGATCAGCCCTGACAGGTAGGCGACATTCACGATGGCGCGGTGCAGGCGATTGAAGGAATTGGTCGTGCGCAGGACGTTGTCAGAAAATTGCAGATACGCGGCGGGCACCAGCGCGATGCCGATCCACTGCGCGCGCAGCCACATCTCCGTCGCCTCGGCGTCGGTGGCGCGATACAAGATCGAGTCGCCCACGTACACCCACATCACGCAGCCCAGCAGCACGCTGAAGGCGCGCGCGACGGGCGAGCGAAAATTGTAGCGGACAATGTAGATCAGCAGCGAGAAGGCGGTAACCGCCGTTCCGGTGGACAGAATGGAGTTGATCAGCGCGAGGATCTGAACGAAGCTAACAGAACCGATCATGGTGCAACACAACTATCTAATGCAGCGCCAGCGCAAAGAACAACGCAATATCTTGATTGGCAAAATAGCGATCGTTATAGCCGCAGAACTTCAACCCATGCATCTGACAGAAATTAATCGCTGGATAGTTCTTGGTCTGCACTTCCACCACCAGCCACTTCAACTGGTGATCGCGCCCCCAGGCGGCCGCGGCCTTCAGCAGCCGGCTGCCCACGCCCGTGCGCCGGATCGATTTGGCGATCACCAGATCATTCACCCAGACCGTCGATTGCGGCACCTGCTTCGTCAGCGCCGCATAGCCCGCCAACTCGTTCGGCTGATCGGCGATCAACATGGCATCGCACGACTGCCAGCCTGCCGTCAACATTTTGGGATCGCGCGGATAGACGACGCGCATC
>JACRBO010000050.1 GCA_016219235.1 Chloroflexota bacterium | reverse complement strand
GATCGGCGTAAAGAACGTGGGGAGTTTCAGCGATACCTTCACACTGACACTGATGAGCAACGAGTGGCCTGCCGCGTTAGGCGTGACTCAGACACAACTCGCGCCCAATGAATGGCTGACTGTGCCGTTAACGGTGTCGATTCCGCTGACTGCGCCAGTCGACGGCATGGATTTTGTAATGATCTCAGCGATAGGCTCGCACGGTAGCCCCGCTGTGGCCGTGGTGCAGACGATCGTGACGATGGTGTATGACGTGTTTTTGCCGGTGGCGCTGGGAGGCGAGGACTAGAAGCAGCAACGGTATCAAACGATCCGGAGATCAATCTTATGAAGCGCTCGTTCACCGTCGCCGTGTTATTGGCTTGTGCCTGGCTGTGGCTGTTTGGTCCGCGTATCGCGTCACAGGCGCGCGGCACGCCGTCGCCCGCCTTCACCTACTCGCCGATCGTCGCCAACTTGATGGCACAAGTGCAGTCTGCCGATGTTTATTCGTATACGGCGCGACTAAGCGGTGATGCGCCCGTCATCGTCGGCGGGCAGACCATCACGTTGAGCACGCGCAACTCCCGATCGGGTCTGCCGATCCAGCAAGCTACGCAGTATGCTTATGAGCAGCTGCAAGCGGCGGGCCTGAGCGCGAGTTATCACACGTGGACGGCGTGCAGCATCACCAATGGCCGCAATGTGATCGGCGTCATTACGGGCACGCTTACCCCGGACGAGATCGTATTGATCACGGGGCACCTCGACGACATGCCGGCGACGGGCCGCGCTCCCGGCGCAGACGATAACGCCAGCGGCTCGGTCGGTGTGCTGCTGGCGGCGCAGTTGATGCAGGGTCAACCCTTCGAGCGCACCGTGCGCTTCGTGCTGTTCACCGGCGAAGAGCAGGGCTTGTGCGGCAGCGGCGCTTACGCCGATACGGTGTTTGCCGCGGGCGAAAACATCGTGGCTGTGTACAACATGGATATGATCGCGTGGGACGGTACAGGCGGGCCGACGCTGCGCTTACACACACGCACGATCGGCAACACCGGCTATCCGGCCGATCTGGCGATTGCAGGTGTGTTTACGAATGTCGTACAGACCTATGGCTTGAGCGGCAGCCTGACGCCCATCATCAGCGCTGATGGTGAGAACGCCAGCGATCACTCGGAGTTCTGGGCCAAAGGCTATCCGGCCATTCTCGCCATCGAAGACGACTACAACGACTTCAATCCCTATTACCACACGATCAACGACAACCTGACGCTCTTCAACCTGACGTACTTCACCAACTTCGTCAAAGCGTCGGTGGGTACGGCGGCGCATCTGGCGCGACCCAGCCAGGCGATGTTGGCCGGCCTGGTGACCGATGCGCAGACGAGTCTGCCCATCGCGGGCGCGCGCGTCTGGGCGACGTCAACCATCACGGCGACCACGCTGAGCGGATCAGACGGGCGGTATCAGCTGGCTGTGCCCGGCGGCGAATACACCCTGACGGCGGCGGCCAGCGGTTACAACGCCAAGACTTTCGCCGGTGTCGTGGCGCAAGATGGCTATACCACCACGCGCAACTTCGCGCTGGCATCGATGGCGTATTACACGGTGTCCGGCGTGGTGAGCGATGCGCTGACGGGCAAGCCGCTGAGCGCGACGATCATCATCACCGGTTATCCCAACAGCCCGATTGGGACGCATACCTTGACGGGGCGTTATGAGGTCGCGTTGTTGGCGGGCCAAACATATACTTTCCACGTCACACCCAACGCGCCGGGGTATGTGGCCGGCATTCGCTCGATCGGGCCGTTGACGGCCAATCGGGTGGAGGACTATCCGCTATTGCCGGATTTGGCCGCGTGTATCGCGCCCGGCTATCGATTCATCGGCATCCGCGAGCCGTTTGACGCGCCGGGCAGTTGGATCATGACGGGCACAGCGGGCGGCCCGGTCTGGAATCTGACTTCGCCCTATCAGCGGCCCAATCATACCGGCGGCAGCGCCGATTTTGCGCTGGCGACTGGCACGGCCGCCAGCGACACGCTCTCGGCCGAGTTGCGCTCGCCAGTACTGGATTTTGGCGCACTGCCCACGGTGACGTTGGCGTTTAAGACGCACTTCGATTCTATGGCCGCTTCGAGCAATCTGGCCGAGGTCGAGGTAAGTGTGGACGGCGGCGCAACGTGGCCGCACACGGTTTGGACTCATGCCGACGATGTCCTTGGACCGCATACGGCTACGCTCGATCTATCGGCGCTGGCCGGTCGGCACGGCCAGGTGAGGGTGCGCTTCAAGTACACGGCGGCGGCGACGACCGGTTTTTGGGAAGTGGATGATGTGCAGGTGGGGCAGTGTTTGCTGCCGGGCACAACCCTGTTGTACAACATCCATTTGCCCGTGGTGATTGGGAACTAAAGCCAAACCGCGAATGAACGCGAATCAGCGCGAATGAAACGCGCTAAAGCAGCGCGCCCCGATCGGTTGCAAAATCGATCGGGGCGTTGGTTTCAACGGCTGCTTTTCCCGGCTTATGATTTATCCAGCATGGATCGTGGTGATCGTTTTTCGCGGATCCAGATTTCTTCGCAGACCTCTTCCAGCCGGCGGGCCAGGCCGCGTTCGTGTGCCGCGGCTACGATCTGCGGATCGAGTTCTGGCTCGATCTGGGCGAGCAGTTGACTGGCGCGGTCTTTGTATTCTTGTTCGGTGACCGGGTTATTCAGAACGAACGCCAGAAGTTCCAGCGCCTGTTCCGCCTGTCCTTGACGCTGCCAGAAAGCGGCGATGCTGACCAACACGCTCAGGGTGAGTGGCGCCGCCTGCGTCTCGCGGGCCGCGGCCAGCGCCTCCAGATAATAGGTCATGGCCTCGGCCGGCTGGCATAGTGCGCTGGTTGTCTCCCCCAGACTGTTCAACGTATAGACACTGCCCACCAGGTCGCCGGTCTCTTTCCGGATGGTCAGGCTCCATTGCAGGAACCACTTGGCGTCCAGTTTGTTGCCAGAGGCCAGCGCGACATCGGCCAAATTGGTCAGCACCATGGCTTCGCCGCGGCGATCATCGATTTCAGTTTGAATCGTCAGGCTCTCTTCGTACAGGAATTTGGCCCGCTCGTATTCACGGCGCAGGAAGGCAATTCCGCCCAGATTGTTGAGTACCAACGACTGCCCGATGCGATCGCCGATCTCCCGCTGAATGGCCAGACTGTTGCGGTAGAGTTCGCCGGCCGCTGTATAGTCTCCGCGGATTGACGCCACGATGCCCAGACTGTTGAGCGTGCGCCCTAGCAGATAGCCATCGCCATTGAGCGTGCAAATCTCGACGCTGTCACGCAGCAGTTGGTAGGCAGTGTCATAGTCGCCCGTCATCCAATTGAGGTCGCCGAGGTAGGTGCGCGCGAAGGCGCTATCGCGGCGTGCGCCAAGCCGGGTGTGCAAATCAAGGCTCTGTTGATACAGCGCCCGGGCTTGATCTAGCCGACCCTGGCGGTGAAGCAGCCGCGCTTGCCGGGCGAGAAGACAGCCCAGCAGGCGATGATCAATGGCCTGCCCGGCTTGAGCCGACTCAGTCAAGCGTGCGGCAGCGGCGGCAAACAACTCGACGCCCTCTTGAACCAGGCTGCGTAGATCGTAGAAGAAGAACAGCGCTTCGCTGCCACGCGCGACCAGGTCCCAATTGGCACGATCGATGGACCACTGCCAGGCCGCGCGCACATTGTCGATCTCTTCGCCGATCTCGGCCATAATTTCTTTCTGACGCCCGGCGCGCAGATATTTCTCGCGCTGGTGCAGGAAGTCGGCGTAGTGCCGGCAGAAATTCTCAAGGGCCGCTTGTTCGAGCGCCGGCTGCTCGGTCAACTTCTTCGCAAGATATTGCCGCAACAATTGATGCAATTCAAAGCGGCCGGCCGCGGTGCGCCGTAAGAGTGATTTGTCCACCAGGCTCGATAACAACTCGGTCGAGGCGCCGGCCACCTGTGCGGCGATCTCGCGTTGAAAACTGCCCCGAAATACCGCCAGGCCCAACAGGGCCGCTTGTTCCGCTTCGTCGAGCAGATTCCATGAATGATCAAATACGGTGAGCAGACTGCGATGGCGCGCCGGGACATTGTGCTCGCTCGTCATCAGGATGCCCGTATCGATTCGAACCTCGCGCACGATGTCCTTCAACGGCAGCACACGCACCCAGGACGCTGCCAGTTCAATCGCGAGGGGCATGCCGCCAACCAGTTGGCAGATGCGGGTGATGTACGGCAGGTCAGCGGCCGAGTAGGTAAAGGTGCTGTCGCGCCGCCGCGCGCAGCTGATAAACAACTCGAGCGCGCTGTAGTGCCTGCCTTCATCGACACGATTACGAGTCGGATAGCTGAGTCCGCCGACTTCGAGCAGCCACTCACCCCGCAAATTCAGTCGCTCGCGCGACGTCACAATCATCTTTACGAGCGGCGCATTCTGCAAAATTTCAGCCAGCAGCGGCACATCGGCAATCAGGTGTTCAAAGTTATCCAGCACCAGTAACAGCTCTTTTTCACGCAGAAAGCTGATCAGCTGGGTCTTGGGTTCGATCGCCCCGTAGAACGAAAACTGAAGCGCGTCCGCGAGCGCCGCCACCAGATACTCCGGTGAACTCAAGGGCGCTAAAGCGACAAAGTATACGCCGTGCCGAAATGTCGCCAGATGTTGCGCGGCCGACTGAACGGCCAGCCTGGTTTTGCCGATGCCGCCCGGCCCGACTAATGAGATCAGGCGACCGGTTGGCGGCGCCAGGAGTTGCTCGATCTGGGCCAGCTCGTCTTCGCGTCCGATAAACGGGGTGAGTTGCACCGGCAAATTATGCCGGCCGGATACAGAGCCGGCGAGGGGCACAGGCAGATAACGATCCGGGACGGGTGGCAACCGATTGGACTTGATGTCTTCATAGAGCCGGGTGGTTGCCTCGTCCGGCGGCACCCCCAACTCTTTGTCCAAAAACTCGCGGCAGGCGCGATACTGACCCACGGCGTGCGTCACCTGCCCATTCCACGCATAGAGCTGCATGAGCACGCGATGCGCCTCTTCGTCCAGCACATCGAGTGTAAGTCGGCGGCGGGCATGGGCGATTGCCGCCTCAAACTCGCGCTGGGTGCTATGGGCGTCAGCCAGACGGGCTAAGGCGCTGGACAACACGCGACGAAGGTCCTCGGCCTGGAAGACCTGCCAGTCCTCAAACGCGGGGCTGTCTGACAGACTGAAGCCGGCCATGAAGTCGCCCCGCGCCAGATTCACCGCTTCACTCAAAGGCGACAGACAGGCCTGACAGACCGCGGTTGGTGCATGTCCGTGCGTCTTGCACTCGGCCAGATAGCGCCGGAAGTCATCCACATCGACACGCAGATCGGTGTCCGGCAGGAGGCCGATCAGGTCGCGATCGACCTCCAGCCACGCATCGCCAATATCCTTTTTCAACGCGGCCAGGGTGCGTCGGAGGGAGGCACGCGCCGAGGTTTGATTGAAATCCGGCCAGAACAAGGTCGCCAGCTCGTCACGACTGTGCCGGTGACGCGAAACGGCCAGGTAGGCCAGGAGCGCAACTGATTTATGGCGATCCGGCGTCACTGGCTGGCCGTCACGCTCAATTTGGGGTGGACCGAGCAAACACAGCCGCAGAGATGGCATGGGCAACATTACCTTAATAGGAACGAAGTTCAGTTCGCGCTACACAGCCGGGCGCGGGCACGACTCTGCACATCTCGGAAGGCGGGCATTATACGGCAAAGCGGGGGAACCAGCAATGATGAATGGGTCTCTGTGGTTGGTTTTAGGGCTGATTGGGGCGAAGCTGCAACGATCCTGGGACGCTCATAGTGTAGAGTGTGTCCATCAATTGTTTGATGCTTCACAAACCGGACCGGTCAGCAGGAACGTCGTCCTGCCGACCGCAGTGTGCAAACGGGAGTAGATCGGTGCTCTGGATTAAGCGCCTGCTCTGGCCTGTATTGGTCGTCGCCGCGTTTGCGGGCGGCTGGCTGACGCATACCCTCACTCAACCAGCCCCCGATCCCGCCCTCACGCTGATCGATCGCGCCGGCCGGATCATCAGCCAGGAATACTATGGCGAAGTGCCTGCGCCGCGTGAGCTGGCCTACGCGGCAATCAGGGGCATGTTGTCTCAGCTGGGCGATAAGTATGCAACGTTCTTTGAGCCGACGGCGGCTGCGCGTGAGGGTCTGGGGGCGAACGGCAACGACGCCGTGATCGGCCTGCGCGGTGAGGTGCACACTGGAACATTCGTCGTGACGGACGTCCTGCCCGATGGACCTGCGGCACGAGCCGGTCTGCAAATCGGTGATGTCGTTCAGGCCATCGACGGTTGGACAATTACGCCCGGCGCTTCCTCGCCCGAAATCCATGCCATGATTCGCGGCGCGGTCGGGTCCACAGCGCACTTGACGGTTCGGCGTGGTGAAAATGTCCTGTCGTTGGAAGCCCTGCGTGAACCCTACCAGGAAGTGACTACTCAACGCTTTGGCGACATCGCCTATCTTCGTTTCGATCGGTTCACGGTTCAGACGCCGCAACAAATCAGCCAGGCTCTGTCGCAAGCCCTGACGACGACCACAAAGAGTTTGATTCTGGATCTTCGCTACAACGGCGGCGGGCTGATGAATTCGGCCCAGCAGATACTGGATATTTTCCTGGACGACGGCCTGGCGTTCTATGCCCGCACCAAGACCGGCGACTTGCTGCCTTATCCGACCAAAACCAGTGGAGAAATCGGCGAGACCATCCCGCTGGTCGTGTTGATTAGCCCGCACACGTATTCCGCGCCAGAAACCGTGGCGGCCGCAATTGCCGATCGTGGCCGAGGCAAGTTGATCGGTGAGCGAACGCACGGCAAGGGTTCGATTAACACGACTGCGAATCTGGGCGACGGCTCGGCCATCCGCATTACGGTTGCACAGTGGCTGTCGCCCGTCCGGCAGCAGTCATTTGAAGGTATTGGCGTGCCCCCGGACATCGTCGTTACGGACAGCCCGGCGGCCGGGCATGACACCGTTCTTGAATACGCGCTGGCGTATCTGGAAGACACTCAACCCTGATCCAATCTTGCCCTAAGGAGGCCGTGATGAAAGACCTGTACTATTTTCGAGAAGAAGATTTGCGGAAGGTGTTGGTAGCCATAGCGATCGTTATCGTTGTGATCGGCGTGATTTTCGCCGCTGGCGCACGCGACCAGGCTGCGGCTGCCGGTGACCTCGATTGGGGCGGCAGCGTCAATTGGGGCGGCAGCGTCAATTGGGGCGGCAGCGTCAACTGGGGTGGTAGCGTCAATTGGGGCGGTAGCGTCAATTGGGGCGGCAGCGTCAACTGGGGTGGCAGCGTCAACTGGGGTGGTAGCGTCAACTGGGGTGGCAGCGTCAACTGGGGCGGATAAAGCCCCGCTGTGCCACGCTTCAGCCCTTGAGATTCAATGCGGCGGCGATGTGATTTCACATCGCCGCCGCTGGGCTTGGACGGGCCAAATCATTCTGCGCCCCGATCGGACGAGAAGTCGATCGGGGCGCAGCTGTTCACTCGTCACTTGTTACTCATCACTTTCTTCAACCACGCCCCGCTGATCACCAGAATCACGACCGCCATGATCACCGTCAATATGCCGATGAGGATCGACGCATCGCTCCACAGCATTTCGGGATACAGCCGGATTAGCGTGTCGGTGTAGAGGAACATAAACGTGTCTCCCTCGAAGAACAGCCGGTGAAATGTGAGGAAGAACGCATCGAAGTTGATCAGCACGTAGCCGATGAGGGCAGCCAGTAGACTGAGCGTAAAAATTGCCCCCCACTTGAGGCCAATGGGCACGGCGCGCCGCCAAGTCGCCGAGCGACGCAGTACAAAGCCGAGGATGACGATCAACGCGAGACCCGCTAATTGAATGGGATACACCAGCGCCATCAACACGCGCACATCCTGCATGTGCTTGATCTCACGCTCGTTGAAGGCCGCCGAACCATCGGGCAGTGTGGCTTGCTGCAAGCGGATCAATCCCTCGCCCTGCGGCAGCACGGAGTACAGGCCAGCCATCGCCAGGCGCGTGCGCTCCTCCAGCGTAAAGCCGTAGGCATCGGCGGGGAAGCCAGGGCGGGTGTGGTATTCGAAGTGAATGAACCAATCATTCGCCACGAGGCGGATGCTGCTGACGACCAGCAGAAAGGGCAGGGCGAGCGTGATGAGCAGCGAGAGCAAGCGTTTGAGCATGAATATCCTTTAGTACACCAGATAGTCCGGCCAGCATTCTTCTTCTGACCAGGCAAACGGATGATGCCACTTCAGGCCTTTGTGGGCTGGGCCGGCGGGGCCGCCGGTGATGATCTTGCCGATTTCGCGCACGCCCCACGCACCCGGATACTTCAACCACTGCATGTGCCGCCACGCAGGATCATCGGGCTGCGCCGGACCGATCGGGTCTGGCAGTACTTCCACGACGGGCGTTAGCGGCAGGTGCACTTTCTCATCGGCCACAAAATCGTACCGATTCGATTCGACATGGATGCGCAGTTTCAACTTCAAGATGGGTATGATACCGCCTTGAATGCTGGTCTCGTGGCCGTCGGACGCGTACTGGAAGTAAGAGGCGTGCGAGCCAGAGGCCGCAAACACCAGCGGATGCGTGCCGTCCACCACCTGCACGTCTTCCCAGTGGCGGCGCGAGCCGTTCTCGTGCGCAAAATAAGCCGCGCCCTGCGGCTGCCAATCGGTCCCCGCCCGCTTCAAGAAAAGCGTAACGCCTTCCCAGTCACCCTCGTGCACGTTATACCAGTCGTCAAAGTAGTAGCAAAACCAGTATTGCAGCGCCACATCGTCGGGCTGCGCCGAGGCCGGATCGAAACTGGGCCGGCCGACGTGCTGCGGATCGACTTTGATATTCGCGCGCGCGCACGATTCGATCGCTTCCGCGCGCGTGAGCACGCGCGCATACGTCGTCACCGGGTAACGCTCGCGGCCCGATCGGCCGGTGGCGTCGACGGCGTCCAGAATTTCAAAATACTTACGCCAGCCGGCATCGGCATTGGGGAGCGGGGGGCCGATCAGGCGCAGTTGATCGGAGGTGCGGGTGCTGGCCGCCATCGCTTTCAGCGAAGCGGGCACACGCCGATTATAGTCAAACATCGGCCCGAAGTTGAAGTGCAGCAGCAGATCAAGCGTGCCGGGATACAATTTGGCGCAATCGATCAGCAAATCGACCGAACGGGGATGGTAGTCGCCGCCGGTCGCTTTAATCGTCGGGCGGCCCAGGTCCGATCGTTCCGGGCACAGCACCAGGCGCGGCGCGAAGCGCTGGGCTAACTCGACGCGTTGATCCCAGGTGAGCGTGGTCATGGCGTCCTCCCGATCTCAGGGTGCTTAGCCACAAAAGAATACAAAGATCGCAAAGGGAACCTTTTCTTTCGTGCTCTTTGCGCACCTTTTGTGGCAAATTTTGGCCTGTTCAAGCGTTGCTGCTCAGCATTTTTAGATCAGATAAACCATTATAGCATGGGCCACCTCCGGGTTGATTACTTTGAGTATGGCTGTGCTATACTCAACCTCAGAACGAGAACTGGAGGAGCGATGGCGTTTGAAGAGATGACGTGCCCCAACTGCGGGGCCGCGCTGGAGTTTAAGACCGGCACGCCCGTGATCGTCTGCAAATTCTGCAACACCACGCTGCGCCTTAAAGCCGAGATCATGGGCGGCCAGGCATCGATCGATTTGAACCCCAGGATCGATCCCTATCGCAGCCTGGCCGATGTGGATCGGATCAGGGGCTTGCTCAAAGAGAATCGACGCACCGATGCGGTGCGCCTGTACATGGAGCAGACCGGCGCGGGGTTGAAAGAAGCCACGCTGGCGGTCGGGCAGATTCAGGCGGCGCGCCCAACCGAAGTTGTCAATACGCCGGCCGGGCCGTTCGCCGTCGATCTGGACGAGATCGAACGGCTGTTGCGCAACGGGCAAAAGATCAACGCGATCAAGTTGTTGCGCGAGCAGACAGGTCTTGGCCTGAAAGAGGCCAAAGATGCCGTGGATGCGATCGAACGCGGCCAACTCCCTTCGCTCTCGATCGATCAACGGGCGCGACCGAAATCGGTGATTGGCAGCAATCGCGGCTGCCTGCTCGGCTGCTTGCCGGTGCTGGCCGTCATCGGGTTGTGCTTTGTCAGCATGATGCTGATGAGCCAGGTCATGTTCCGGGTGTGGGGGCCGTACGATGCGGCGATGTCGGTGGTGCGCGGCAGCGAAGAAGTGACTGAGGCATTGGGCGCGCCGCTCAACACGGGACTGGTTATGACGGGCGGCATCTCCAGCAGCGGCAGCGATTCACATGCGCAGCTTGAGACGGCCATCTTCGGCTCACGCCGCAGCGGCACGCTGCGCGTTTCCGGCAGTTGGCGCAAGGGCCGCTGGGATCTGTCGATCTGGGTGCTGTACGACGAAGATAACGAAGCGCGCACGATTTACCTGTCGGCAAAGCCATAACCGCGAAATAGCAACCGCCAATCAATCAACTGGAGGACACCGTGAACCGATCGTTTGCTTTACTTATTGTCACTATGTTGATCGTCGGCTGTAGTTCTGCGCCGGCGCCAACTGCCGCACCAACTTCATTGCCGGCGCCGGCCGGCACTCCTACACTACCGGCGGCCAACTTACCTAATCCAGCGTCGGCTAATTGCGGGGCGAAGGGCGGCCGATTGGATATTCGCACCGATGCCAGCGGCGGGCAGGTGGGCATTTGCGTATTTCCTGGCGGCAGCGAATGCGAAGAGTGGGCGTTGTATCGAAACGAGTGCCAGTTCGCAGCGCCAGCGCTGACCATCACGTCCACAACCGGTGTGACGGTTCTGGTGCCGCTGGTGAGCGGGGCGGCTACGACCCCGGAGCTGCAAGCTAAGCCCATCATTTTCCAGCCAGATTCAGCGAGCGCAATGGTGGCAGACAGCGTGGCGGCGGGTGGGTCGGTGCTGTATAGTGTCCATGGCTTGGCCGGGCAAACGCTGTCGGTCGATCTGACAACGGGGCAAGGCTCGGCCGTCCTGCAAATCCTGGGAGGCGACGGCACGGTCTTGCTCCCGAGTCAAGTGGGGATCACGTCGTGGAGCGGCGTGCTGCCGGGCACGCAAGACTACACCATCGACGTGCGCTCGGTGACGAATATCGTGACCGACTATTGGCTGGAGGTTACTATTCCGCCGCTGTAATCCAGCCGCTCACGGCGGAGCGCCAGCCCGATCGATCAGTGGCATCGTTCGGGCTGGCGTTTTGATTTTAGAGGATCGAACTGATGATCAACCGCGCGCCCAACACGATGAGCAG
>JACRBO010000532.1 GCA_016219235.1 Chloroflexota bacterium | reverse complement strand
GGCCGGGCATCCGGCTCGCTGCTGATCACATACACATCGATGCCGCCGCTGTGCCGTAAAAGTTGATCGACGGTCGAGCCGCGCAGCAGTTCGACCCAGCGCGGCTGCAGCGACTTGCCGACAATCAGTTTGGTGATGTTGTGACGGTGGGCATAGGCCAGCACGGTGTCCACCACGGAATTGCCCGGCAGGCTGCGGGTCCGCGCACCCAGTTCTTCGGCCAGCCGCATGGTACGCGCCAGTTGATCGCTTTGAGCGGGCGACAGGCGGGAATAGCCCGGCGTTTCCACGTTGAGGACAAACCACTCCACACCCAGTTGATCGGCCATGCGGCGCGCGGCGCGGACCAGGCGTTCGCTCAAGGGATGAGAACTCACGCACACCAGGATGCGCTCGTTGGCCGGCCAGGGTCCGGGGATCGATCGGGTGCGCATATAGTCGCGCATCTGATCGTCCACGCGCCGCGCCGTGCTCCGCAGCGCCAGTTCACGCAGCGCCGTCAAATTGCCTTTGCGAAAGAACTCCTCAATGGCGCGCGCGGCTTGCTGCGGCACATAGACCTTGCCCTCTTTAAGTCGCAGCAACAGCTCATCGGGCGGCAGATCGATCAGTTCAATCTCGCGCGCTTCGTCGATGACCCTATCGGGCAGCGTCTCGCGCACGATCACGCCCGTGATCTGCGCGACGATGTCGTTGAGGCTGTCCAGATGTTGAATGTTGAGCGTCGTGTACACGTCGATGCCGGCGGCCAGCAGTTCTTCGACATCGTGATAGCGTTTGGGGTGGCGTGAGCCGGGGGCGTTGGTGTGCGCCAGTTCATCCACCAGCGCCAACTGCGGTTGCCGGGCCAGCACCGCGTCCAGATTCATTTCGGGCAGGGCAAGGCCGCGATAGATGATCGGCTGCGGTGGGATGATTTCGAGGCCAGTGAGCAAAGCTTCGGTTTCGGCGCGGCCGTGCGTTTCGACGTAGGCCACGACCAGATCGACGCCCGTGGCCCTGCGCACGTGGGCGGCTTCGAGCATGGCGTAGGTCTTGCCCACGCCCGCCGCGTAGCCCAGAAAGATCTTCAACTGGCCGCGCGTCGTCCGGCGTTCCTCGGCCTGAACGCGGGCCAACAGTTCATCGGGGTTGGGGCGGTGATCGTTCACTGTGATTATTCTAGCACGATCGTGAGCGGTGATCGTTGCAGCATCTCAATTGTATCTGTTGAAAAGACAGGTCTACCGCGAAGGCGCAAAGGCGCCAGGTTTTTCTTTGCGCCTTCGCGTCTTCGCGGTTAGCATTTCGTATTAGATTGCCTACGGCGTGTTGAGACTATCCAGCGCCAGATTCAGTTCCAGCACGTTGACGCGCGGCTCACCGAGTATGCCCAGATCGCGGCCCTGCGTGTGCTGATCGATCAGCTGCTTCACCACGGCTGCATCCAGCCCGCGGGCGCGCGCCACGCGATCGAGTTGGTAGGCGGCCGCCGCCGGGCTGATGTGCGGATCGAGGCCGCTGGCCGAGGCTGTCACCAGATCGACCGGGATTGGTTTGGCGTTATTCGGGTCGGCTGCCTTCAGCGCAGCGATGCGGCCTTGCACCATCTCCATCAGCGCCGGATTCAGCGGGCCGTAGTTCGAGCCGGAGGACGCGGTCAGGTTCTCGGCATTGAAGGCGTTGTATGGGAACGTGCCCGTGGCCGACAAGCGGCCCCAGAAGTATTTGGGATCATCGAACGACTGGCCGATCAACGACGAGCCGACGACCTGCCCATTCTGAACGATCAGGCTGCCATTAGCCTGGCGCGGAAACACGACTTGCGCAATACCTGTCACGAGCAAAGGATAGGCTACACCCGTTAACAGCGTCAGCAGTAGCAAAGAAACCAGTGCGGGTCGAAGTTGAGAAGACATGGTTGTTACTCCATTGAAGGTGTTTTGTAGTCGCACTACCTCACCCCCGGCCCCTCTCCTGAGAATAAGAAGCAATTCTCAGGAGAGGGGAGTGGGCGCTCCCCCTCTCCCGAAATCGGTCTTTTGATTTCAGGAGAGGGGGCTGGGGGGTGAGGCCCTACACCAGTCGCAGTGCGACCAAGATTACATCAATGATCTTGATGCCGCTGAAGGGCGCGATGAGGCCGCCCAGCCCGTAGATCAACCGGTGATCGCGCAGCACCTGGGCTGCGCCGACGGGGCGATAACGCACACCGCGCAGCGCCAACGGGATCAGCGCCACGATGATCAGCGCGTTAAAGATGACCGCTGACAGGATCGCGCTCTGCGGCGTCGCCAGTCCCATGATATTCAACTTATTCAACACCGGATACGTCGTGGCAAACGCCGCCGGGATGATGGCAAAGTACTTTGCCATATCGTTGGCGATGCTGAACGTCGTCAACGCGCCGCGCGTCATCAACAGCTGCTTGCCGATCTCAACCACTTCGATCAACTTGGTCGGATTCGAGTCAAGATCGACCATGTTGCCCGCTTCTTTTGCCGCTTGAGTGCCCGTGTTCATCGCTACGGCCACGTCGGCTTGCGCCAACGCGGGCGCATCATTGGTGCCGTCGCCTGTCATCGCCACCAATCGGCCGCCGGTCTGATATTCACGGATCAACTTGAGTTTGGCTTCGGGCGTGGCTTGCGCCAGGAAATCATCGACGCCCGCCTCGGCCGCAATCGCTGTGGCGGTCAGTGGATTGTCGCCGGTGATCATCACGGTCTTGATGCCCATCTTGCGCAGGTGCGCGAAACGCTCCTTAATGCCGCCCTTCACGATGTCCTTGAGTTGAATCACGCCCAACACTTTCGCGCCATCGGCGACGACCAGCGGCGTACCGCCTTCTTTGGCGATGCGTTCGACGCTGACGCGCACCGTCGATGGAAAACTGCCACCCTGATGAGCCACATACGCCTCGATCGCATCTGCCGCACCCTTGCGGATCTGTCGTCCGTCGAGGTTGACACCGCTCATGCGCGTCTGCGCGGTGAAGGGCACAAAGGTCGCGCCCAGCCCGTGAATATCGCGCTCGCGCAAACGATATTGCTCTTTCGCCAACACGACGATGCTGCGGCCTTCGGGCGTTTCATCCGACAATGACGCAAGTTGCGCCGCATCCGCCAGTGCTTCGGGCGAAGTGCCATCGGCCGGCATGAAGGCCGTCGCCTGCCGATTGCCCAGCGTGATGGTGCCGGTTTTGTCGAGCAGCAGCACGTCGACATCGCCGGCCGCTTCGACGGCGCGGCCCGACATCGCGATCACGTTCGCCTGGATCATGCGATCCATGCCCGCAATCCCGATCGCGCTCAGCAGCCCGCCGATCGTCGTCGGGATCAGGCAGACGAGCAATGCGACCAACACCGTTACAGTGACGGGCGTGCCCTGACCGGCAGCCTGCACGCTGTACAACGAAAACGGCAGCAGCGTCACCGTCGCCAGCAAAAAGATGATCGTGAGCGCGGCCAGCAGAATGTTCAGCGCGATCTCGTTGGGCGTCTTCTGCCGCTTCGCGCCCTCGACCATGCTGATCATGCGATCGAGAAACGTCTCGCCGGGATTGGCCGTGATGCGCACGATCAGCCAATCGGATAGCACGCGCGTGCCGCCGGTCACCGCCGATCGATCGCCGCCGCTTTCGCGGATGACGGGCGCGCTTTCGCCAGTGATCGCGCTTTCGTCGACCGAGGCTACGCCTTCGATCACTTCACCGTCGCCGGGGATAAAATCGCCCGCATCGACCAGCACCACATCGCCCTTGCGCAGCGTGCCCGCCGACACCGAGGTGTGACTTGCGCCGCGACGTGGCTCCGCCAGTTTCTTCGCGCTGATGTCGCGCCGCGCCTTGCGCAGCGTATCGGCCTGCGCCTTGCCACGGCCTTCGGCCATCGCTTCGGCGAAGTTGGCGAAGAGCACCGTGAACCACAGCCACAGCGACACGGCCAGAATAAAACCGGCGGGCGCTTCGCCCTGGCCCAACACGGCTTGAATGAACAGACCTGTGGTCAGTATGCTGCCGACCAGCACAACAAACATCACCGGGTTACGCACCTGCACGCGCGGATCGAGTTTTTTGAACGAATCGCCGATCGCCCGTCGGACGATGGCGGGATCGAATAACGGTCGGGCTTTGGATTTGTCAGTCATCGTTATACCTCGAAAGGATGAAGGCGGAAGGATGAAGATCCCCACCGCACTGCACACACACGATTGGTGCGAGTGCTTTTCATCCTTCATATTTCATCCTTCAGCCTTTCATCATCATCAACTGCTCGACGATCGGCCCCAGCGCCAGCGCCGGGATGAACGTCAATGCGCCGACAAGCACCACCACCCCGATCAGCATCACGATGAACAACGGCGTGTGCGTGGGCAGCGTGCCCGGACCAGTGGGCACGATCTTCTTGGCGGCCAACGATCCGGCAATCGCCAGCGTCGGGATCGCCAGCCAGTAGCGCGCGAGCAACATGGCGACGCCGCCGGTGATGTTGTAAAACGGATTGTTCGCTCCCAGGCCGGCAAAGGCGCTGCCGTTGTTGTTGCCCATCGAGGAGAAGGCATACAACACTTCACTAAGGCCGTGCGCGCCCGGATTGTAGATCGTCGCCTTACCCGCCTCGGTCGATACCGCGAGCGCCGTGAAGCCCAGCACGACGATGGGTGGAATCAGAATGATCAACGACGCCATCTTCATCTCGTAGGCTTCGATCTTCTTGCCCAGATATTCCGGTGTGCGGCCCACCATCAATCCGGCCACAAACACCGCGATGATGGCGAACACCAACAGACCGTATAAGCCAGAGCCGACGCCGCCGAAGACGACTTCGCCCAACTGGATCAGCCACATCGGTACGAGTCCGCCCAGCGGCGTGTACGAATCGTGCATCGAGTTGACCGAGCCGTTCGAGGCCGCCGTCGTCGCCGTGGCCCACAACGCCGAGTTGGCGATGCCGAAGCGGACTTCTTTACCTTCCATGTTGCCGCCCGGCTGCACGTCACTCGCAGTTTGATCGATCCCCCGCGCAGTAAAGGCCGGATTGCCGCCATATTCAGCGCCGATCGACAGTGTCAGCAATGTGATAAAGATCACCGTCATCGCGGCCAGTACGGCCCAACCCTGCCGCGTGTCCTTGACCATCTTGCCGAAGGTGTAGCACAACGCCGCCGGGATCAACAGAATCGACAGCATCTCAAGGGAATTTGAGAGAGGCGTCGCGTTCTCAAATGGATGCGACGAGTTCACGTTGAAGAAGCCGCCGCCGTTGGTGCCCAGTTGCTTGATGGCAATCTGCGAGGCGGCCGGCCCCATCGGCAGGATTTGCGTCGTCACCGCCGCACCGTTGCCATCCACCGTCGATTGCAGCAGCGTCCCGGATTGATAGGCGTTGAAGTTTTGCACCACGCCCTGTGACACCAGTCCGATCGCCAGAATCAGCGACAGCGGCAGCAGGATGTACAGTGT
>JACRBO010000527.1 GCA_016219235.1 Chloroflexota bacterium | reverse complement strand
GTCATCATCGGCCGGAGTGACCGTGTAGAGGTTCGTCGTGATGGACACCGTTCCGGGATTTCGTCCGATGGCTTCGGTCGCATTGATGATCAGGTTCATGACGACTTGCTGCAGCTGGCCCACATCGCCGTCGATGGCAGGCAAAGACTCCATCAGTTCAGACACCAATCGGACGTTTTTCGGAACGGCAACCTCGAACAGGTGCAGGTTCTCCTGGATCAAGGTGTTGAGGTTGAGCGGCGCGATCTGAAATTGTCCACGGCCTGAATAGGCCAACAATTGCCGGGTCAGATCGGCGGCCCGCCGGGCCGCGCCAACGGCTTTCTCGATGTGACTCCGGGCGATGCTTTCGGCCGGCAATTGCTCCAGCGCCAGCGAAGTCTGCCCCAGCATGGCGACCAGCAGATTGTTGAAGTCGTGAGCGATGCCGCCCGCGAGAATGCCGATGCTCTCGATTTTCTGGGTCTGGCGCAGCGCTTCTTCGGCCTGCCGCCGCTGCTCTTCACGTTGCAGCGATTCAACGGCATAGGCCAGATCGGCCGCCAACTCTGCCAGCAGCCGCAGTTCTTGGTCGTCAAAAAAAGCCGGCTCGGCTGCATAGAATTGAATGACCCCCCAGACTCGATCAAAAACGATCAAAGGCAGAATGACCAAAGAACGGCAGCCTTGCCGCACCGCTGCCTCGCGCCACTGCCCGGGTACCAGATCGTGCTCAAGGTCGTTCGACAAGAAGTTGCGACCCGATTGCCAGACGCTGGTTGTTGGTTCGCTGCTCAGCAGGCTCTCGAGCAGTTCTGCCCGGTCGCCGGAGATCGCAATGAGTTGCGCGGCATGAGTCTGGTTGTCAACGCGTCCTACTCCAACCAAACGGAATTGACCCGTCGCTACCGCAATGTGGCAAGCGGCGTTGAACAACTGCTGCTGATCGCGCGTCCGTACGATGACCTGATTGATGTCGCTGAGGACGGCATATAGCCGGTTCAGTTTAACGATTTCCCGTTCTGCCCGCTGGCGCTCGGTGATGTCGCGAGCCACGACGACGGCATAGTCTGCACCCTGAAAAGCCACTCGCCGCGCGGTGACCTCGACGGGCAACGTCTCGCCGGTGCGTCGGCGCAGCACGGCCTCAAACGTCTCGCGTTCGGCGTGAGCGCCCGCCAATGGTGTGGGCCGTGCACCTAACCACGACGCCAGCTCGGACGAGCCGAGTTGATCGATCGGCTGGTTGAGTAGCTCCTCACGTGCATAACCCAGTTGTTGACACGCCGATTCGTTTAGATCCGTAATCAGGTGGGTGGGCAGCTGAATCAAGAAGATGGCGTCATTGCTTTGATCGAGCAACGCCCGGAATCGTTCCAGTTCCGCCAGCCGCTGTTGCAGCTCTGGATAGTAGCTCTTGCGAATCGACCCTTCGCCAAGGCCGATGATCTTGTCGCGCAGCGAGTCCCAACTTTCGTCAGGTTCAGAGGGCTGCTTCATAGATGACCTCAATATCGCGAACGCCAGGGCGGCGCGGGTTGGTGACCATGCAGGGGTCGTTGATGGCCTTCCGGGCGAGGATGGGAATATCGCTGCGTTGTACGCCGACCTGCTCGAGCGTCCGCTTGATGCCGACCGCGCTTCGCAGCCGGTCGACTTCGGCGAGCAGCGCCTGCGATTGCTGGCTCGTCGTCAACCCGCGCAAATCAAGGCCCAACGCGCGCCCGATTGGCTGGTAACGCTCGACGGCTTCGGGCAGGTTAAAGTCCAGCACGTGGCGCAGCAACAGGGCATTGCATTCACCGTGCGGCAAGTCCAGGAGACCGCCCAGACTGTGGGCCATGGCGTGCACGGCCCCCAGGCTGGCATTCGAGAAAGCCAGGCCGGCTTGCAGGCTGCCCAGCATGACCTTGCTCATGGCCTCTGCATCCGTTGGCGTTGTGATCATTCGGATCAGGTTGGCGGAAATCAAGCGAATGGCTTCGAGCGCGTGCAGGTCGGTCATGGGCGAGTGGGCGTTGGACACGAAGGCTTCGATCGCGTGAACCAGCGCATCGATGCCCGTACACGCCGTCAGATACGGCGGCATGGTCGTCAACGTCGCCGGATCGATCAGGGCTACATCGGGCACGACTGTTTTGCTAATGATGGCGATCTTGATTCGTTCCTGCCGGTTGGCGATGATGGCGAACTGGGAAACGTCGGCCGAGGTGCCGCCGGTCGTGGGGATGCAAATCAGCGGGGGCGCAGGCACGGGCACCTGATCGACCCCCTCAAATTCGAGGATGTTTCGCCGGTTGGTGCTGACAATGCCGATGCCCTTGGCGCAGTCCATCGGGCTGCCGCCGCCCACCGCGACGATCACATTGCAGCCTGAAGCCGCATACAACTCTGCGCCCGCCATCACTTCTTCGGCGCGCGGATTGGGCGTCACCTGGGAGAAGATCACGTGGGGCAAGGCGGCGGCTGTCAGGCTGGCGGTGACCTGATCGGTCCAGCCTGCGGCGATAACGCCGGGGTCGGTCACGACCAGGACCTGGCGCGCGCCGTAATTCCTGGCATATCGACCGGCCAGGCTGCATGCGCCCTGACCGAAGACGAATTCCGGTGCAACGAACTTGCGCAGTTCGGCTTCGCGTGGCATATTGGCTCCTTGCCATTTCTAACAGCGCAGGCCAGATCAGGCGCGCTACGGCTGGGCGATAGACTGAACGGTTCGGAGACGGAGTTTGAGTCTGCTGTCGATTTGTCTTCATTATATTCGCTTCTACTCCTAAACAACAGTGACATCTGTCTTTAGTGTGGCGTTGCTGAGCACCTGCGCGACCACATTGTCAGCATTTGCCAGTCCCTTTCATTCCGACTACAATCAGCCCATGCAACGTGACTTCTTTTCCCAACCCGAAGCCCTGACCGTCACCGCCCTCACGCGCTACATCCGCGAAGTCTTCGAGATGGACTATCGCCTGCAAGATGTGTGGGTGCAGGGCGAGATCAGCAATCTCAGCCGGCCGGCCAGCGGACACGTCTACTTTTCCCTCAAGGACAGCGGCGCAGCGTTGAAGTGCGTCATGTGGCGCACGGCCGTCACCGCCGCTGTCAAACGCTTACGCGACGGTGAGGCGATTGTGGCGCATGGCAAACTCAGTGTCTACGAAGCGCAGGGCGCATATCAACTCTACGTCGACGTAGTTCAGACGGCGGGCGTGGGCGATCTCTATCAGCAGTTCGAGCGGCTCAAGGCGCAGTTGCAGGCCGAAGGTTTGTTCGCCACCGATCGGAAACGGCCGCTCCCAACGACCGTGCGTGCCATCGGCATTGTGACGTCGCCCACGGGGGCGGCCTTGCAGGACATGCTCAACATCATTCGACGGCGCTGGCCGCTGTTGAAGATCGTGCTCTCGCCGACGCCCGTGCAGGGTAACGATGCTCCGCCCAAAATCATCGCGGCGTTGAAGCGCCTCTATGAACGCGGTGATTTGGATGCCATCCTCATCGCGCGCGGCGGCGGCCGTATCGAAGACCTGTGGTGCTTCAACGACGAGAGCGTGGCGCGCACGATCGCACAGTCGCCCGTGCCGACGATCTCCGGCGTGGGCCACGAAGTCGATTTCACCATCGCGGATTTTGTAGCCGACGTGCGCGCGCCCACACCCAGCGCGGCGGCGGAACTTATCACGCCCGATCAGACTGAAGTGCGATCGATGCTGGAAGGGGCGGCGCAGGCACTGACCTCGCTGATGACCGATCGCATCAGTACGGCGCGACAGCAGATCGCCGCTAATCTACGCGCCTTACAGCATCTCTCGCCGCGTGTGAAGTTGCAGAATACGCGCCAGCGGCTGGATGATGCAAGCGGCAAGATGCAAGAGGCGATGCGGCACAATCTAGCC
>JACRBO010000016.1 GCA_016219235.1 Chloroflexota bacterium | reverse complement strand
GATCATCCACCATCGCCAAAAACATCTTGCGCAGCGATTCGAGTTCGCGCTCGTCGTACGATCGGGCTGCTTGCGAATCCAGGCTGTCGAACTGGCCGAGTTTGGTCACACCTTCAATCAGGCTCAAGACTTCCTTGCCGAACTGGGCTTCGAGTTCGGGGCGCGTAATCGAGGTGTCTTCCAGCACATCATGCAGCAGACCGGCCGCAATCGTGGGCGCGTCGATGCGCATCTCGGCCAGAATGCTGGCGACGGCCAGACAGTGCTGCATGTAGGGTTCGCCCGAGGTGCGTTTCTGGCCGGCGTGCGCGCTGTCCGCCAGCGTGTAAGCGCGCGTGATTAAATCGCGGGCCAGCGTGCCGTCGCCGCGCAGGGCGGGGGTGTATTGTTGCAACAAAGCATCCAGAGTCAGCGCGGCGTGTTTTGTCATGGCCGAAATTGTAGCACACTCGGCGCATGAGTGGAACACTCCTCTTGAGTCATTGGTCAACCGTTGGTGGCTGTGGTAGGATAGGCCAATGCACAATGCACAATTTACAATGCGCAATGAATAATGGGCAAACGACGGCAGAGCGGTTTCGCGGTCTGGTAAATCACCGAATCTCTGCTGTGTAATCCGGCGGGTAGCGCAAGTCTCGCCACACAAGAACGCAAGGATCGCGAAGAAGGAGGGTTATCTTTCGTGTTCTGTGCGTTCTCTTGCGGCAAGTCAGAATAAACGGAGCGATAAGCGAATGCGGGTGATTTCTGGTTCGGCGAAAGGCCGGATTTTGCAGGCGGTGCCGGGCGATTCGACGCGCCCGATCACGGACAAAGTGAAAGAGGCGGCCTTCAATATCTTCGGCGGCGATATTGTCGAGGCGGTGTTTCTCGATCTGTTTGGCGGCACGGGCGGGGTGGGCATTGAAGCATTGAGCCGCGGCGCGGCGCGCGCGGTGTTTGTCGAGAAGAACCGCAAGGCGCTGGAGACGATCAAAGCCAATCTCATTCACACCCGATTGATCGATCGCGCCGACATCGTGCGGGGTGATGCGCTCACGTATCTGGCCGGCGCGCCCGAAGCGTTTCACTACATCTACATCGCGCCGCCGCAGTACCAGCGCCTGTGGATTGAAGCCTTGCAGCAGATCGACGCACAGCCCGCGTGGCTGGCCGACGACGGCGAAATTGTCGTGCAGATTCATCCCAGAGAATTTGAAGACGTGCCGTTGACGCACTTTGAACTAATCGATCAACGCAAATATGGCAGCACCATGCTGATCTTCTATGAACACCGCACAGCGGAGGCGTGAGGCAGGATGCAAGATGCACGAGGCACGATGCAAGATGCAGACCGCGCGCACTCTGGTCGCTGCCTGCCTCCGGTATTTGGTATTGGCTGTTCTGCCGATCTTGAGTGCGGCCTGTATGTCCGAAACGCTCGAAGCGGCATCGCCGTTGCCGGCCGCTGAACCGCCGCCATTGCCCACGCGCACGAGTGTCCCCACCGCGGCGCCGCTGCCGCCGACCCCCATACCGACTGTCACACCCGCGCCGACACTGATCCCGACGATGACGCCATCGCCCGATGGGTGGCAGGAAATTCGATCGGGTGTGCAGCTGCGCGAGATGTATCGCGATGTGGCCACGAAATCGGGACGAGTGCTGATCGTGCGAATCGATCCTGCGCAAGTGGATTTTCACGTTCAATATCAACCCGATGAGCCATTGCGTGTTACCGACTGGTACTCCAACAGCCGATCATTGATCGTGATGAATAGCAGTTTCTTCGATCGCGCGAATCACGCCGTGGGGCAAATCGTGACCGATGGCGTGGGCGGCGGCCAATCGCACGAGCGGATGCAGGGCGCGTTTTATTTGACCGCGGTGGGCGCGACGGTCTGGCCGTTGCAGGGCTGGATCAAACCGGCGGGCCTGCAAGTGATCGAAGCGGTCGAATCGTTTCCGATGCTGCTGCTGCCGGGTGGCTTGCTCAACGCCGATATTTCCGATGATGCCCGCGTGGCCCGGCGCACAGCGGTCGCCGTCGATCGATCGGGGCGCGTGGTGTTCATCGTCACACCCGGCAGCACGTTTACGCTGTATGGTCTGGCAGTGTGGCTCGCCAACAGCGACCTCGATCTGGATACGGCTCTAAACTTCGATGGCGGCAGTTCGTCGGGTCTCGCCGTGTGGACGCCCACCGGGGTATGGGGCGTCGATTCGGCCAACAAAGTCCCGGCGGTGATTACGGTGGACACAAAAGTGATCGGCACGATCGGTTCGGGCGGTGGCGAATGGCCGTAAATCATCGGCTGGCCGTAAAGTATCGACTGTCTAGCTTGATTCTGGTAGCGGCGCTATTGGCTGGTTGTGGCGAACCAATTTTCGCTACGCCGTCCGTCGAGTTCATGACGCAAATCGCGCCGACGATGGCGGCACCAGTCACGCGCGCACCCACGGCGACGCCTGTGCCATTGGATACCGGCTGGCGCACGATCGCGCCCGGGATCGAGTATCGTGAACTGCGCATCGAGATCGGCGCACAAGCCGATCGGCTGCGCATCGCGCGCGTCGAGCCGGCGCAGACGCGCGTGCGCGTCCTCTATGCCCCCGATAGTCCCCGGCGCGTCAGCGAGTGGCTGATCTCATCTCAGGTGCAGTTGGCGATCAACGGCAACTATTTCGATCCGCAGAATCGAGCGTTGGGTTTAATCATCGCCGACGGCGGGCGCACGGGCGTGAACTATGACGGCTTTGGTGGCATGCTGGCGATTAGTGAAAACACGGTGAAAGTACGCTGGAACGTGGGCGAACCGTATCGCCAGGCTGAAGCGCTGACGTATGCGATACAGAATTTTCCGATGCTGGTACTGCCCGGCGGCCAGGCCAACCTGCAGATCGACGACAACGAACGGCTTGCGCCGCGCTCGGTCGTCGCACAGGATCGATCGGGGCGGATTGTGTTTCTCGTCAGCCCGTCGTTGATGTTCACACTCACGGGGCTGGGGCAATGGCTGGCCGCGAGTGACCTGGACATCGACGTGGCGTTAAACCTTGATGGCGGCACATCGTCGGGCTTGATGCTGCGTGAGGGAAATCAAACTGTGGGCGTTGATTCCTGGGTAAACGTGCCCAGTGTGATTGTGGTGGACAGTCGGTAAGACCTGACAGGTGGCGCACAGCAGACTCGATCAACCGACTGCGTTTGCGCCACCTGTCAGGTCTCGCTGTCAGTCGAAGCGCACCACCTGCGCGATGAAGTGACGGTCTTCGACTACCGGCCGATCGAGATCGCCGAATTCACGCGCCGCCCACTCGCGCGTTTCGTTCAGTGTAACGTCGTAGATTTCCTCTGGCACCTGCCACGCATCGGACATGACGCGGCTGGCGATGCGATCGAGTTCGAAGCGCGCCGTCGACGTTGTTTGATACTGCACCAGTTGAATTTCCTCGAAGTGCCCCAGCGCTTTCATTTCGGCGATGACGTCATCGGGCAGCTGTGCGCCGGGCCGCCGCCAATCGACGCCGTGCGCCCGCACGCGGTCGCGCCACACATCGCGGATGGCCTGACTCACCGATCGATCGTGATGGTGATGCCACGCATTGATGTAGACGCCGCCGGGCTTGATGATGCGCTTGAAGTCAAGCAACGCCTCGCGCCACGGGCCGATCAGATGCAGGACGTGCGTGGTCAGCGCCGCATCGAAGGTGTGAGCGGGAAACGGCAACTGTGACGCATCGGCCTGCGCGATGCGCACCGTAGGATTCTTCTGGCGCAGCTTCGCCATCATCTTCAGCGAGAGATCGATGCCGATCACATCTGCGCCCAGGTTCATCAGCGGCCCGGCGATGCGGCCCGTGCCAATGCCGACGTCAAGGATTCGCCCGTGCGGCGACAAGAGTTCCAGCAGCGCCGGAATGCCGTGTGTGGCGACGGGTTCCGCCAGGTCGCGGGTCTGATCATAAAAATCGGCGGCGCGATCGAACGAAACACTGTTGGTCACGGTAATCCCAGTGAGGCCAAGACGGTTTCAACTTCATCCAGAAAATCGGCCAATTCAACGGCTTGACGCCCGGGCGGACTGGTATCATGAAGATCGGGCAACGGCAGAGTGTGACGATGCCAGAGTCCGGCAACCTGATCGCGAGCATAGATACGTTGTGCGTTGTGAATCAGGGCGAAGTTTGTGGTG
>JACRBO010000049.1 GCA_016219235.1 Chloroflexota bacterium | reverse complement strand
TCGCCATAGACCGTGGCAAGGACGACCTTGCCCTTCGTCGTGCCCTCTTTGCGATCGAGCGACTTCTCCAGATGCGCCACCGCCCGCTTCATCACTTCGGCGCTTTGCAGCACGAACGGCAGAATCAACTCACCCGCGCCGAATTTGTCGCCGACTTCTTTCATGGCGGGCAGCAGCACGTTGTTCAACGTCCACACCGCGCCGTCGTTGGCGGTCGCACCGTGGGCTTGAATTGAGACATCAATCAGCGGCTCGATGCCCTCTTTCTTGCGATGCACGATCATCCAGTGGATTTTCTGCTCGACACTGAAGCCCTCCGTCGGGTCTTCGACCGGCTTACTCGCATCGACTTTGATGTTCTCGAAATGCGCGATCAGTTTCGTCAACGCGTCGGGCGTGCGATTGAGGATCAGATCGTCGCACAGTGCGCGCACGTTCGAATCAATTTCGGCATACGGCGTGATGTCTTTGGGGTGGACCAGCGCCATATCGAGGCCGGCCTGCACGCAGTGATGCAGGAACACGCTGTTGATGGCGGCGCGTGCGGCGGGGTTCAGGCCAAACGACACATTACTCACACCCAGTGAAGTCAACACGCCCGGCAACGCTGCCTTGATCTGGCGAATACCCTCCATCGTCTCGATGGCTGAATCCGCCATGTCGGCCGCGCCCGTTGCCAGCGTAAACGTCAGCGTGTCATAGATCAACGCGTCCGGCGACAGGCCATATTCATTCACGGCGATGTCGTAGATGCGCTTCGCCACGTCCAGCTTGGCGTCGGCGGTTTTGGCCATGCCCTGCTCGTCGATGGTCAAGGCGATCACGGCCGCGCCATGCGCCACGGCCAGCGGCAGCACTGCATCGCAGCGCTTGCGGCCATTTTCAAGATTGATCGAGTTGATGATGGCGCGGCCCGGATTCATCTCCAGCGCCGTCTTCAACACGTCGGCCTCGGTCGAGTCGATCATCAGCGGCGTCTCGACGCTCATCTGCAACTTCTTGACCAGCGTGTGCATCTGCGCGGCTTCGTCCGCACGTTCGGTCATTGCCACGCAGATGTCCAGCACGTGCGCACCGCCGTCCACCTGATCGCGCGCCACGGCAAGGATGCCATCGAAATCATCTTCCAATAACAGCTTCTTGATCTTGCGGCTGCCCTGCGAATTGACGCGCTCCCCCACGATCAACGGTGCGGGGTCTTGAATCAGCGGCGTCGCCCGCATCGCGGAGGAGATCAGCGGTACATACTCGATCTCGCGCTGCTTCGGCTTCAACCCGCGCACCCGATCGACGATCTCCCTGATATGTTCAGGGATCGTGCCACAGCAACCGCCCACCGCATTCACGCCAAGTTCCGTCACAAACTCCGCCAGCGTTTCGGACAGCGGCACCGGCTTCATCGGATACACGGCCAGACCATCGACGTTGAGCGGCAGACCTGCATTCGGAATGACAGAGATCGGCTTGCGCGAATGTGCTGTCAAATAGCGCACGGGTTCGCGCATGTAGTCCGGGCCGGTGGAACAGTTTAGGCCAATCACATCCACAATCGGCAGCGATTCCAGCGTCGTCAACGCCGCCGCGATGTCTGTACCCAGCAGCATCCGCTCCGATGTATCCAATGTGATCTGCGTCTGCACCGGAATGCGGAGGCCCGTCTCTTCAAACGCGCGCCACGCACCATGCACGGCCGCCTTCGTTTCGAGGATGTCTTGCTGCGTTTCGATCAACAACAGATCCGCGCCGCCCTGAATCAAGCCGACGGATTGTTCACGGAAGATGTCAACGAGTTCTTGAAAACTGATGTTGCTTAAAGTGGGATCATTTGTGGAGGGCAGCATGCCCGACGGGCCAATCGAACCCGCGACAAAACGCGGCACGCCGGTCTCGCGCTCAAACCGATCGGCTACACGCCGCGCCAACGAGGCGGCCGCGCAGTTGATCTCGACGATACGATCTTGCAGGCCGTACTCGCGCATCGTCAAACGATTCGATCGGAACGTGTCCGTCTCGATGGCTTCAGCGCCGGCTTCCAGAAACGACGCATGAATCTGCTCAATCACGGCGGGCTGCGTGATCACGAGGTAATCGTTGCAGCC
>JACRBO010000524.1 GCA_016219235.1 Chloroflexota bacterium | reverse complement strand
CTCCCCGACCGTTTCTAGACTGGGCAATGAGCACTCTCGTCAGTGTAAGATGCTCGAACTCGCGCAGGTAACTGAGATCGTCGTCGCAAGACAGGTTCTGCTCACGTGCCCATCTTTCGGCCTCAGTCAACTTGCCGTGCCTGATCCACACGCGGGCCTTCATCGCCGCGATAGGCCAATCGGGCAGGGGACTGCGCACGTACTGGCGCTCCGCCTCATCCAGCAAAACAAGCGCGCCGGACAGATCACCCTGAGCTTCCTTTATCCGCGCTTGAGCCACGGCCAGACGATGCGGCCAACCGGTCAAGGCGCCGCGCTCACCCAACGGCTGAGCGGTCTGTAAGTGTTGCGCCGCCGCCGCCAGATCGCCTTGCTCACGGAGCAGTTCGCTGAGGCCCCGATGCAGATCGGACACCCCGATGAAGAATGACGCGCCTCGCTTCGCCGCAAGTTGCAGCGCTTGCTGATAGGCACTAACGGCCTCGCGCAGACGGCCTTGAACCAGCTGGATGTTCGCCAGGATAAAGGTGATGCCGACGGCGTTGGCAAGATCGTTAGCCTGCCACATCATCGCCTGGAAATTGAGGAAGGATCGCTCGGCGGCCGGCAGGTCGCCACTGGCATATTCGGCCATGCCCAACAGTGCGGTGGCCTGCGTGCGCCGGACTAGATCACCTTCAGGGACAAGCGCCAGCGTTTGACGCGCATAACTTTTGGCGCCGGGTATGTCACCCAAAGCTAAAGCCCGATAGGCGCGCGCACCGGCGATCGAAGCGGGCAGTGATCGATACTCGGCTTCGTCCACCACGACCAGCTGCACGGCGACATCAGCCGGCGGATCGAGCCAACGTTCGGCATCACGCAGACGCGACTCGCTGGCCTCCAACTCGCCGCTGTTCAGCAAAGCCCACGCATAGCCGAGGCACAGCACCGGATGGACGCGGATCAGATCATCGGGCAATGCCTTCGCCCACTGCCGCCACGCAGCAGATTGATAACTGAGATCCATGGCCAACCAGACGCGCTCGATCAGATTCGCGGCTCGATCGAAGTCCTTGGCGAGCAGTGCATGTTGGATCGCATCAGCCGGCAGATCGTTTTGCTCGTACCACGCGCTCGCCCGTCGATGAAGATCAGACACCCGATCGGCTTGCGCCTCCCTCAAGTGCGCTTGCAGCACCTCGGCGAAGAGATGGTGATAGCGATACCACCGGCGCTGATCGTCCAGCGGTATGACGAAGAGGTTGCCGCGTTCCAGAGTGTCCAACAGCGCTTTGCCGTCAGCCCGATCGGTGACGGCGTTGCACAACGGCCCGCTCAACCGCTCGAGAATGGACGTTTGCAGCAAGAAGTTGCGGACGTGTTCGGGTTGGCGCTGCAAGACCTCTTCGATTAGATAGTCCAACACAAAGCGATGACTGCCCGTGAAAGATTGAATGAACCCGGCGGCGTCTGGCTGGCCCTGCATGGAAAGCGCGGCGAGTTGCAGACCCGCGATCCAGCCTTCGGTACGATTTTCCAGAGCGGCGATGTCTGCCGCTGCGAGGTTCAGCCCCATCACCCGATTGAGAAACTCGGCGGCTTCAGCGGGCGTGAAGCGCAGATCGGCGGCGCGCAGTTCGGTCAATCGGCCCCGCACGCGCAAGCGGGCCAGCGGGAGCGGTGGATCTTCTCGGGTGGCGATGACCAGGTGCAGCTGAGGCGGCAGATGCTCGACCAGAAAGGCAAGCGCCTGATCCACCGGCTGGGAATCAACCACATGATAATCATCCAGCACTAGGCAGAAGTTATCCGAGATGGTGGTGATCTCATTGAGCAGAGCGGTCAGAATCGTTTCGGTGGGCGGCGGCTGAGGCGGCGAAGCGTGAAGAACAGCCAACACCCCTTCTCCGATCCCCGGCGCAATCGCCTGCACCGCCGCGACGAAGTACGTGAGAAACCGCGCGAGATCGTTATCGCCTTCGTCCAGTGACAGCCACGCGACCCTTACCGTTTCCCCTCGCCCTGTGGGAGAGAGGCCAGGGGTGAGGGTGGCGACCCACTCGCTAACCAACGTAGTTTTACCAAAGCCAGCGGCGGCAGAGATGAGTGTGATACCTGCCGCGCGCTGTAAACTCTCGTTCAATCGCTCGATCAGGCGGGAACGCTGGACAACGTTAGGTCGAGGGCGAGGGATGTACAGTTTCGTGGTCAAAATGGGCGTGGACATAGCCCCATTATAGAACACGCTCCGCAATTCCAAAAGACATCATGTCCAATTCCACGCCGTCCACACCGTCACGCCGTTGAATACAAGGCTGACCGCCAGCAGGAATTTGTCATAGGCCGAAGGATAGGTCGGTAGGCCGACGAGATTGAACAGGAAGAAGAAGACCGCGACGATGATGTTGGCCCAGCGATTGACGGGCTGAGGCAGCGCCAGTGACAGCGGCACCATCAGGATCGGGATCAACATCAAGACGGCGATGCCCAGCCACACGGCCTGCGTAAAGTGCTGCGTGCCGCCCATCCGGACGACATCGCCACTGAAAATTCGCAGCACGTCGCCCAGCAGATAGATCAGCATCAGCGCCACCCACCAGCCCGACAGAATGATTCTTGTATCCAGCATGATGTGCTCCTCTATTCCGCCACCGTGATGACGACATTGCCCTTTTTGTGTCCTTGATCGACATAGCGATGCGCTTCGGTGGTCTGTTCCAGGGGATAACGCCGATCGATGACGGGTTTGATCTGGCCCGCCTCGACCAATTCCTTGATGAAAACCAAATCTTCCTGGCGTTCTGAGGACAGGCCGGCCAGCACTTTCTGGCCGCCCTTGATTGTGGTCCAGAGCATCTGCCCAAACTCGGACAGCCCGCCAGCGCCAGCCAGGTAACGTCCTTGCGGGTTGAGGCTGTTCTTGCACTTTGAAAACGAAGTCTTGCCGACCGTGTCGAAGATGATGTCATAGCGCTGGCGGCTCTTCGCAAAATCTTCTCGGGTGTAATCAATCACCCGATCGGCCCCCAGCGACTTGACCAGCTCCACATTGGCGGTACTGCACACGCCTGTCACCTCGGCCCCCAGGTGTTTGGCGATCTGTACCGCCGCGCTGCCCACGCTTCCCGAAGCGCCCACGATCAGGATTTTTTGTCCCGGCTGGACATTGGCCAGTTTCTTCAGGAAGGTCAGCGCGGTCAAGGCTCCGTTGGGAATGGCGGCGGCTTCTGCATAGGTCAGATTAACTGGCTTGAGGACCAGCCCGCCGGCTTCAGACATACACTTGTACTCGGCATATGCGCCCAGGCCAGTGCCATCGATGCCAAAAACCGCATCGCCTTTTTTGAATCGGGTGACATCCTTCCCGGTAGCTTCTATTTCTCCGGCCACTTCCACTCCCAGGATAGTCTTCCTGGGTTTGCGATAGCCGAACACTAACCGCGAGATCAGCCCGAACCCGCGCGGGACAAAGGTGAAACCGCGCAGATTGCAATCCCCCGTGGTTACGGTTGTGGCATAGACTCTGATCAATACTTCGCTGTCCTTGGGGGTCGGCTTTGCGACCTCCGCAAGTTTCAATCCATCGGGTGGTCCGTACTTTGTGTAGACAATGGCTTTCATGTTTCTCCTTTTACTGTTTGACCTCTGCCGGGCCGGGTTCGACGCGATTAACTGAGAGCAAGGGCAGACCCAAATCACGCACCTTTTTGAGCAAACCGTGCAGTGCAGCCTGATCGACCACCGGGCCGGTGATCAGCGTCTCGCCATTCTCTGCCCGCGCGATGGTCAACCCTTCAAACCAGTCGGCCCATTGAGGACCCAGCTGGCCCTCAATTCGGATCTGATAGATCACGGGGCGCGCTGCATCATTGGTCGGATCGGGCGAGTTTGACATTACCGTGTGCCTCTTGCTCAATGTACAGGTAATATACCGGACAGCCGGTATTGATGGCTAGATACGAAAGTATTGTCGGAGGTATTGTTTTGGGAGACTGTTCGGCTGTCATGCCCGAATGTTTCAATCGGGCATCCAGATTGACAATTGGCAAGTCATGCCAACCGGGCCGCTGGATTCCCGCGTTCGCGGGAATGACTCTGAACGATGTGTTACACGGTGGCTGAGTAGTTGCTTTGAGGAAACGAAGTGTCTACAGCAGACCCAGCTCGCGGGCGCGAGCCACGGCTTCGGTACGCCGCTGGACTTGCAGCTTGTCAAAGATGATGCGGGTGTGCCCCTTGACAGTACTCAGCGCCAGGAATAATCGCTCGGCAATCGCCTGGTTTGATAGCCCTTCGGCGATGAGGCGCAGCACTTCCAATTCGCGTGGACTCAACGAGTCAACCATTGTTGATTGCTGATTGTTGACTGCTGATTGTGGCGCGGCTGCCGGTGGCGTGAAAGCGGCTAAGAGTTTATCTGCATACCCGATCAGCTTCTGACTTTCACGGCGCTGTTGCTTTTCAATCAGCACTCTAAAATCAGCAATCAACAATCTCATTGGCCCGCCTTCGTCCACAAAGATGCGAACATAGCCTTCCGGCTCGGCGAGGGTCAGGACGCGATCGAGCGCGGCGAGCGCCGCCGGGGTATTGCCCTGTGCCTGATGAGCAAGTGCCTGCACGATCGAAATCTCAATCACGCTGCCCAGTCTGTCTTGCGCTTCAGCCGCTTGTCGCAAACGTTCCAGCAGTTCGCTCGCTGGCTGATTCGAACTTTCCGCCACGAGGATGCGCGCCAGCGTGATGTACTCGAATTCGTGCAAATAATCGATCTCATCATCGGTTGACAAGCCGCGTGAGCGCGCCCAATCCTGAGCCTTCGCCAATCGTCCCTGTTTCAGATAGACTTGCGCCTTCAAGGCTGCGATGGGCCGTAGATCGGGCACGGGGCTTTTGACATATACCCGCCTGGCCTCATCCAGCAGATCGAGCGCGGCGTCGAACTCGCCAGCTGCCTGTTTCAAGCGAGCCTGCGCCACATGCCAACGATGCGGCCAATCCACCAATGTCGTGTGTTTGCCCAGTTCGCCGGCTTGACGCCAGTGCGGCGCATGGGCGTCGTCATCACCCAGCTCGTGATACAGCAGCGCCAATCCCAGATGATGGTGCGCGGTGATCGATTGCGCTTCCGGGCCAGCTTCAGCCGCTAACTGCAATGACTGCTCATACGTGCGCAGCGCCTCACGCAAGCGGCCCTGCGCGATCAGCATGTCAGCCACGGCAAAGGCGCTGGCGACCACAAACACGGTGTTGCCCAGCTGCTGCATGCTGTTCATCCAATCAGCCATCGTTCGGCGGGCGGCTTCCAAATCGCCGTTGGCCCAGTGGATAAGGTTCAGCTGCACGATGGCCTGCGCGCGCCGGTAGACATCATCTTCAGGGATGAGTTGCAGCGCCAGTTCGGCATACTTCACCGTCGCCGAGAGATCGCCTTGCACCTGCGCATTGTAGGCGCGGGCCATGGCGATCATCGCCGGTAGTGCAGCAAACAACGCTTCCTCCACCACGACCATTCCCGCTGCCGAACCCCCCAGCCAGCGTTCGGCAGCTCGCAGGCGTCGTTCGCTTGCCTCTGGTTCGCCGGCATCCATGAAAGCCAAGCCGATCTGGGTGCAGAGTACCGGACGGACGCGGATCACTTCTTCGGGCAGCTGCTTGATCCAGCCCAGCCAGGCCGCCGTCTGGAATGTGCTATCCATGCTCTGCCACGCTCGCTCGGCCACACCTGCCGCTTGTGCGTAATCTTTGGCCGCGACTGCATGGCGAAAAGATTCGGCCATGAAGCCGTGATCGGCAGACCACTGGCTGGCGCGGAGATGATACTCCGCGATGTTCGATTCACTCTGTTGCAACCGTTGGCGCAGCAAATCGGCAAACAGCCGGTGATAGCGATACCACCGCCGTTCGGTGTCGAGCAGAACGATAAATAGATTGGCGCGTTCAAGATACTCGAGGGTGGCTTGCCCGGAAACCGCCGGATCGAGTACGACTGCCTCGCACAGCGGGCCGCACAGCCGATCAAGGATGGATGTACGCAGCAAAAAAGTCTGGATGCTTTCGGACTGCTGTTGCAGGACTTCTTCAAGCAAATAATCCAGTATGAAATGGTGGCTACCGGTGAAAGACCCGATGAAGCGGGTGGCATCCCTGCGGCCCTGCATCGACAAAGCGGCCAGCTGCAAACCAGCGATCCAGCCTTCGGTGCGCGTTTCCAGCGCGGCGATGTCGTCCGGCGAGAGGCTAAGGCCCATCGCGTGGTTGAGAAACTCGGCGGCTTCGGCGGACGTAAAACGCAGATCGGCGGCGCGCAGTTCGGTTAATTGACCGCGTGCGCGGAGCCGGGCCAGCGGGAGTTGAGGGTCCTCTCGGGTGGTGATGACCAACTGCATGTGCGGTGGCAAATGATCGACTAGGAACGTGAGCGCCTCATCGATCGG